>NZ_JAILWF010000003.1 GCF_025699065.1 Nitrosarchaeum sp.
CTCAAAGAAAAAGTCCAAAGCTCCATCAAAGAAGGCCTCAAAGAAAAAGTCCAAAGCTCCATCAAAGAAGGCCTCAAAGAAAAAGTCCAAAGCTCCATCAAAGAAGGCCTCAAAGAAAAAGTCCAAATCTAGAAGATAATTTTATCTCATTTAGATAACATTCAGAAATATCGTTAGTGTTAAAGTAGGCTTTATCTTTAGAATTTTAATTAAAATGAAAAAACGTGGTCCTATAATTGGGATTTCTGGTTTAGTGTTAGTGATTGTATCTCTTTTGATTATCGTATCTGTTTTTCCAACTTCTAGTTTTACTGATGGCGATTTTTATGCTCCTTCTATGTTTGAAGGAATGTTTAATCAAATATCTGAAAAAATCTCAATTCATCCTGGTGGATTAGGATATTACTCTTACAGTCCAAAATCTTATGATATTCCTTTGTTATGGGGAGTTCAAATACTCGATTACCATAATGGGGACAATCTTTCTATTTCTATTTCTAACATTTATGGAGATGATTTCGGTGTATTTCCACAAGATGGTCCAATAATTTTTGAAATGCTAGAAATTACTAAATCTGACACATTAAACTTTGAAATTCAAAATCGTGGTTCTAGAATGGTTGACATTGTAGTGATGATTTCTGAAGATCCTGATAACTCTAATGGGTTATCAAATCCAAATTCTCCATTTATGAATATAATTTTACCTTTAGCAATATCTGGTATTTTATTGATTTTCGGTATTTTTATGTTAATTATAGGGATTGTTTTATACTTTATAGACTGGAAAAATATTCAAAACAATAAACGAAGTTTCTGAATGATTATTTTGCTTAAATCATAATTTTTGAAACTAGTTGATGAATAAAAAATCTACATTAAAAATTACTGTGGATTGATTTCCATCTTGCCGAATTTGCCTTTTGTTAAGGAAACTTCTCCTTTGAATTCATTTGTGTATCCGTTTGTAATTACTACTGTATCTCCTACATTTACTGCTTTAATGTCATCTCCCCATAATGTTAGTTTCATGTCATCTGCACCGTCAGATATTATTGCATCGCATACATCAACAGTACCTCCTGTTTTGAGATTCACTGTTCTTGATTCTCCTTTACTTTTTACTTCAGCTTTAAGATTAATACCACTTCGCATTTTTTTTACTTCTGCTACTGATTGAAATTCTGCCATGTGTTTTGACTCTAGTTTGGACAATTATAAGCTTTTTTAAATATTTTTGATTGATTAAAAAAGTTCAAATTAATCTCAAAAAATATCTTGAGATTTTCCAAACCTACTGATTTGGTAGTATGAACAATAAAAATATGTGAAAATTATGTTGATTTTAGTATTTTATGTTCGATCTGGAATAATTTCATATTTTTGTTATAAATGACGATTATGCCCAATTATTACCATTAATTACCATTTATTACCAATAGTATATATATCCCAATATGAAATCAATGTCATGAATACACAAAACCCACAATCAAATCAGTCGGGCAATGCATATTCATTGTACAAGCAAAATGTTCAAAAATACTTTGAAAACGTTACAAAAAATGTACCACAGTATTTTCAATCAATGACCCATTTGCAAGAAGAATGTGTCAAAGCTTGCGAAAAAACAATCGATGCTTCACTCTCAATGCAGCAAGAATTTGCAAAAAAGAATGGTCTTTCAACTGAAATTCCAGATGCAATGAAAACTACATTTGTAGATATTAACAAGCAAGTTGTTCAAGCAAATACTGTCCAAAATCAAATTGTAAAAACCACAATTGATGCAACAGTACAAAATATCAAAACATTCAATGATAACGTAAGCGCTTTTGCTGACTTGAATAGAAACATTGTCCAATCTTGGATAACTCCATTCACACAAGTAAAAAACTAGTGTGAGTGATTTTTCTTTTTTATTTTTTACATCTTATTTTATGATCTTTTACCCTGGTAATCACTAATTACCGAGTGAGATTTTTGGTTTATCCTATTTTATTTTTTCACAAAACGTGTTATCTTTATTTTTTAGACTATTTTTGTAATGTTTCCTACTTGGAAAATATATTCTAAAAAACTCTTGACATTTTACGATCTTTTATCAAATTTTAATCCAATAGCAATCGAAAAATATCGGTCATTATTGAGTCTCATTGCAGAGGTATCGAAGCCCGGTCAACCGAGAAGGACTCAAGATCCTCAAAAATAGGAAATCCTTTCTCTCAGGAGTTCGTGGGTTCAAATCCCACCCTCTGCACTATCCTCTTAAAATTCTGAAAATATTCGATGTTTTTTGAAAAATTTAGGCTACGATTTGTTTTACTTTGGTAATGGAATGTTTTGAAATTTTCTTGTGCATCATTGCAATATTTTCATCTTTGAATGTAAGATTGCATCTAAAACATTTCCATCTTCCTTCTGCCATGTGTTGTATATACGTAATTTGCTTATAAGTATATTGAACGATTTATGCAATTTCTTCCAATTTCTGATCATTGATCTGTTTTTTTTGTAATTTTTTGTCTTTTTACGATCATTTTGATGTATTTTCATGCTTAAAGTTCAATCCAAGGGTTTAGAAATAAAAAAATCCTGATTATATCGAAGATAAGTTGGATATTTTAGAAATTATTACCGAGTTTTCTTATTTTGGAATTTTTCTTATTCTCATTGGAGTAAACGCTTCTCCAATACTAGTACCGCCGACATGGATTATTCTATCATCATTTTATGCATTAGATCCAAGTTTGAATTTGATAACACTTTCAATAATTGGAGCGACTGGAGCAACAATTGGAAGATTCATTTTAAAAAACATAAGCAGTTATTTTAGAAAATTTGTGGGTTCTGAACAACAATCCAATCTTGATATAATTGGTGATTTTCTTAATAGAAAAAAACATGGATACTTGATTGCATCTTTTCTATTTGGAGCTACCCCACTTCCCAGTAATATGTTATTTATTACATATGGTTTGATGAGGGCAAAAAGTTTTGGACTATATGTTGGATTTTGGTTTGGAAGAGCTTTATCTTATTATGTGATGTTGTCTATCAGTAATATTGTTTTAACCCCACTTCTTGAAATTTTTGAAGAACGCTATGTTGGAATTTTATTATTAGATGGAATAAGTATTGGAAGTGTTATATTTTTCATGTCCATTAATTGGGCTCATTTAATTACATATAAAAAATTAAAATTTGTAAGGCCTAGATTGTGGAGATTTTAATATGAATGTTGTAACTTTGTTAAAAAAGAAAGTACGGGGGTTAATGGATAATGATTCTGCACACGACTTTGCTCATATAATGCGTGTGTATAAAAATGCTCAAATGATCTGTAAAAAAGAACGAGTAAACAAAAAACTTGTTCTCTGCGCAGTTTTGCTTCATGATATTGTTTCATATCCAAAGTCTGATAAACGTTCAAAGCTTTCTTCAATACAAAGTGCTGAAAAATCAAAAAAAATTTTAAAAAAATTTAATTTTACTAATGAAGAAATTCAAATAATTTCTGATGCCATACGTGATCATAGTTTCTCTCAAAATAAAGTTCCTTCAACTATGGTTGGTAAAATTCTTCAGGATGCTGATAGATTGGATGCCATTGGTGCGATAGGAATTGCTCGAGTTTTTGCAGTCGGTGGTTTTGAAAAAAGACCATTCTATAATGTAAAAGATCCATTTTGTAAAAATAGACTTCCAGACGATAAAATTTGGACCCTGGACCATTTTTATCAAAAACTACTCAAATTGGAATCCCTCATGAATACAAAATCTGGTAAAATTGAGGCCAAAAAAAGAACCAAAATTTTGACTAATTTTTTGAATCAACTAAAAAATGAAATTCAATAGTTAATTCAATTTTTCTTGCCTCTGGCTCTAGTTCTCAAAACCGCTTTACAACAAATACATCGAGTATCGTCAAGTGACAAAAATATGCCACAAAAAGTACATCTTTTTTGTCCAATTTCATATCTGATCTTATTTGGAACTGGCTCTGCTTTATGCATCTGACAAATTCCTCTACATGTTCTACCCATTAAATTTCACCATAATGATTCGTAATTGGTTCTTTTTTCGCATATTTCATTTACGTGTTATATTGATATAAACTGAAATTGAATATGAGACTAGTGCTAATTTTTAATTATGTTGTTTTTATGTCGTTCTGATAATTTTTGGAATTTCATCTAAATTTACATCCTGAATAACTTTGGCATTAAATTTATGAGTTTTTTCAGATTGAAATGCAAATCCACCTACTAATATTGGAATATTGTATTGATCTTTTATTTTCTTGACTAATCTTTGACCTGCTGGTATATTGTCTTCCAAAGTTATTGAAAGCAATACTATGTCTGGTTTGTTATATTCAATAAAACTAAGTATTGATTCTGTAGGTATTGCTGTTCCTATGTTGTATACTTTAAATCCTTTTATTGAAAGATATGTCTCTAACACATCACATCCTAAATGATGCTCTTCTCCAAGTGGAACACATACTAGGATTTTCTTTTTGTTTGCACTACCTGACACTTTATCCATTATGATTTTAACTAGTGTTTGGGCAACATTACTTGCAACATGTTCTGTTGCTATGCTGATTGTATTGTCTGCCCAGTCTTCTCCTATTTTATACATCACTGGCCTTAAAATCTTATCAAAAAAATCAACTGGTTCGAAAATTTTTATATATTCTTCATAAATTTTTACAGATGATTGGATATCACCATCAGTTAATTTTTTGTAAAGTGATTGCTTTAATTTTTTTGTTGATTCCTCTCTTTTTGTTATGTCTTTTGGATTATGTGATGCCAAAATTGCTAATATTTTTGGATCATTTCTATAGTCTAGTGGTATGTCATCTTTAACCACTTCAGATGCTTTTCCTAAATATTTTACAATTTCTTGTTTTGATGTATTTTTTTTAGAATTCCAGACACTTTTTACTAAGTATAGATAATTATCTGATTTTACTTTTTTAGCTCTAATGTATACCATGTTGAAATTTGATGCTACAAACTATTTAATTAATGCTAACCTTGATATCTAGTGCTAAATTTTTTATACTTCTGATCAATTTAGCCTTGTTTTGAAACATATTTTCAATTTTTCTTAGTATTTGGCACTAGTACTATACTGTAGCACTAGTTTAAATAATTAACTTGATTAAGCGTTTGTATGTATGTTTTCTATGGTTTGCAGTTTTCTTGTTTGAAAATGGATGCATCACGTAAAACCAAATTAAATAAATTATGACTCAAAAAATAGATAATCATACATCTCCTGAACTTCGTCCTTATTCCATATTGGTTACGGGGGCTGCAGGATTTATTGGTTCTAGGTTAATTTCAACATTATCTTATTCTGGTTTTACTGTTAAGGGGATGAGTAGAAGAAAGCTTTCTAATACACATAATGTAAAATATGTTCAAGCTGATGTTTTTGATGTTGAACAATTAGAAAAAGCAATGACTGGAATTGACATTGTGTATTATCTTCTCCATTCAATGGAAGGAGATAAGGATCACTGGAGAGAATTTGCAGCTAGAGAAAGAATTCAAGCTCAAAATTTTCTCAAAACAGCTACCAAAGCTAATGTAAAAAGAATAATCTATCTTGGTGGGTTAGTAAATGATAGCTTGGAATTATCTCCTCACATGCAGAGCAGAAAAGAAGTTGGTGAAATCCTCGCCTCTGGTGTTATTCCTGTTACTCAATTAAGAGCATCTCTGATTATTGGTGCTCAAGGAGGTTCATATGCAATGCTCAGATATCTTGTAGAAAGACTACGAATAATGGTTACCCCATCATGGGTGAAATCACTTGCACAACCAATTGCAGTTGATGATGTTATAAAATATCTTATAGGCTGCATGAATCATCCTGAAACAAGTGGTAAAATCTATGAAATTGGGGGTCCAGATAAAATGACCTATGAAGAATTGATGCGTGTATACTCTGCTTATCTAAATAAAAATCTCTTTGTAATCCAAATTCCATTTTTAACAACTAGGCTTTCATCTTATTGGGTGGATCTAATTACCCCTGTGAAGGCTTCACTAGCACGACCTTTAATTGATAGTTTAGTTCATGATACTGTCGTAAATGATGATTCTATTACTAAAATTATTCCAATTCGATTAAAATCAGTTAGAGAATCAATTGATATTGCAACAAAAGAGATGAGAGAAAATCCTCCCAAAATAAATTCAAGAGAAGAAAAAACTGGTTTTCAAATAAATCAAAAACTCTTACTTGGCTCTTTAATTGCGATGGCAATAATTGGAACTACATATTATTGGCTTGATGATAGGCCTGAAGTTTATGCGCCTATTTGGTTTTTAGCTGGAATTATTTGGTATGTCGGAATTGCATCTGCCATTATTTTTGTTAATAGTAAAACCAGATTGGGATTTATGATTAGTGGTATTTTGTCTTGGATGACTCTGATTTTTTGGTCACTTGATAACTTCAATCTTATTTTTAATACTTCCATATTGGTCGCATCTCCAAATGAAATGTTTACTTTAAGGAATTTTATAGGAATTCCTGTTGTATCGATTGCCATAATTGCATCCCATAACACTTTTCACAAGGTAATTGATTATCAAAATAAAGGAAAACCAGTTTAGATTTTAATTATTCATGCTCTTTGATATTTACTGGTTGAAATATTGTTTTATGTTCAATATCTGAATATAGCAAAAAATACGTTTGACTTGCAAGATATGTATTATCAAAACGATAGGTAATTGGGCTGATTTCTAAGAGAATTTCACCTATTGTTTTTTTATTCTCTCTAAATTGTTCTAAACCATTCAAAAATACTCTTTTTTCATTTTGATCTAAATGTTTTAAAAAATAACCAAAAATATGCATTATTACATTGGAATGTGTTTTGATCGTTGGGTTTTTCCCCATTGCAAGTCTTAGATGATTTTCATATTCTTGTAGTATTTCTGAAAATGGTATTTTTTTATGACTTGCAACAATATTTCCTAATTTTTTTAGTTCTACTTGATCATGAGCCATTAACATGAATTTGTTGGTTGAATGAAATGCTAACATGTTTTTGTATTTATTTGAACTTTTTACATCTTCAAATCTTTGTATTACATAATCTGATATGTCTTTTTCCGATATTTTACAATCTTTATCATTAAAATATGGATTTAGTTTAGCCACTTTTTCATTTTTATTTCATTACTTAAATAATCCATTTCTTTTTTTTGCAATTGGCACTAGTTTTTAAAATTTTTTTCTTGATAATTAGCACTAGGTTATAATTTAGCACCATCTTAAATATTATAAATTCTAACAATCTCGTAATGAAAACAACAATTGCCGTCATAACCGCTGTTTTATTGGTTGGCTCAATTACTTCATTTGCTAGTGCAGAAGGAGTCCCAGATTGGGTAAAAAATAATGCAGGATGGTGGGCAGATGGTATCATATCTGAATCTGAATTCATTCAAGGAGTTCAATTTTTGATAAAAGAAGGTGTAATTGTAATTCCTCCAACAACTGTATCTGAAGAAAAATCTCAATCAGTTCCTGATTGGGTAAAAAATAATGCAGGATGGTGGGCAGATGGAACAATAACCGATAAAGAATTTGTAAATGGTATTCAACATCTGATAAAAACTGGAGTAATTTCTGTTTCTGCAGAAGCCAAATCTTCTGATTCTTCAAATTCTTCAACTACTGATCCAAAAATTGCTTCCCTTGAGGTAGAATTAGAAAAATGTGCTGACATTAAAAAAGCATACGAACGACTAAACTGTGAGAAAGCAGCAAAACATGAAATTGAATCATACGTAATTATTACAAATGGTCAATCATTCAATGCAGGTCCATTGACATATTATTGGACAGGTCTAGGTACTGAAGGAAATTCATTTGAAATTACTGAAAGTGGACAAGCCATTTTATCCCTCAGAATTTTAGCTTTTAACACCAGTACTGAAAATATTTCTATGATGTGTACTGGTCCTGCAGTCTGTAATTATGATGTTTGGAATGGTGATAAAGCATTCAAGTATTCTGGAATGGATTTCACAAATGGACAAATTGTAGTAAAACCTAGTACCTCTGAAATATTTAACATGTTATTTGGACCAAACATTGGATATGGTGGAACTACGTTTGAATATGATGCATCTAAGGAATATTACTTTAGAATATCTGAACCATATGGCAAGGTATCTATTCCTTTAGGGCTACCATAGGCTTTTTTTCTTAAATATTTTTTATTTTTTTTACCCATAGTCAATATATCGGTTATATCTCTTCTCAACTTCTATGTTTGTTCCGGAAATAATTTTTTGATATTCTTCTTGTTTTCTTAATTCAATGTATTTTACTATCTCTGTAAGATTGTCTGTTTTGTATGATTCAAAGACAGGTTCCATCATTTTTAGGTATTCTAAAACTTTTTTCCTATATTCTTCACGAGTAGGATTTTTAATTTTATTTAATCTAAACCAAATAACTGCCCAACTTGAACCTACTATATGCGGTAATAAATCAAAAGCCCTTTCTATCTCAAAACGTTCGTCGTTTCTCATGCTTTTTGAAGAAACTTTGCTGCAGATTTTGCAAAATATGTTACAATCATGTCTGCACCAGCTCGTTTAATTGAATAAAGTATCTCTTCTGTTATGTCTTTTTCATTTACCCAACCTTGTTTTGCTGCACCTTTTACTAATGCATATTCTCCAGATACGCTGTATGCTGCAACTGGAACATTGAATCTTCTACGGGTTTCGGCTATCAAATCAAGGTATGCTAAAGCTGGCTTAATCATTACGATGTCTACTCCTTCGTTGATGTCAGTTTCAACCTCCATCATTGCTTCGCGTGCATTTGTAAATGGAACTTGGTACGTTTTTCTATCCCCAAATTTTGGTGCACATTCTGCTGCATCCCTAAATGGTGAATAAAATGATGAACGATGCTTTGCAGAATGTGACATTATGGAAACGTCTTTGAAACCTTCTTCGTCTAATGCTTTTCTAATAGCTAATACCTGTCCATCCATCATTGCAGAAGGTGAAACAGTATCTACACCAGCTTTTGCTTGACTAACTGCAATTTTTGCTAGTGTTTCTAGACTGGAATCATTATCTATTTTATCTCCCTTGATTATTCCACAATGACCCGTGGATGTAAATTGACATAAGCATACATCTGCCATGATTACTATTTTATCTCCAAAATTTTCTCTGATTTGAGAAATTGCCTTTTGAACAATTCCTTTATCATCAAATGCTGAAGTACCAGCATCATCTTTCTTTGTAGGAATTCCAAACAGCATGATAGATGGGATATTCAGATCAGAAATTGTTCCAATTTCATCATTGATGTCTTCTAAAGGTAATCTCTCAATTTCTGACATTGATTCTACTTTTATTCTAGATTTGAGGTCTTCTTGAACAAATACTGGGCAAATTAGATCTCTTGATGTTAAAGTGGTCTCCTGAATTAATTCTCTCATTTTCTCTGATGTTCTTAATCTACGAAGCCGTCTAGTTGGAAATGACATCACCAAAATTTATTCTGGGTCAGATATAATTCTAGTCTAATTCTTTTTGTTTTTTATAGTCAAATAATTTACTTGCTATTTCGATAATATCTGGCTCACCTTGTTCTGATGCCTTACGGATATTGTTCATAGGTGTTGATACAATGCTTTCTACTACGGCCTTTGTCAATTCTTCGATTATTTTGATTTTTTTCTCATCTTTTTCATTAAGCATTTGAAGTGCTTTTTGTAATTCTTTTACCCTTAGAGAATCTATATTTTTGAAGACATCTTTCACCAATGGTTCTGCATCTAATCTTTTCATTGAAGCCTCTAGTACAGATACCTCCTCACTAATTATATTTTCAACACTTTTTACCTTGTTTAATCGCGATTTCATATTTTTTTCAACCATCTCGGCAATTTGATCTAAATTCATTAATTTCACTGCACCTATAGTTGCGACTTTCTCATCAACTGTTCTAGGATTTGATAAATCTAGAATCATCATTCCGCTTTTCTTTATTTTCATCGCTTTTACTATTCTTTCTTGAGTAACTAAAAAGTAAGGAGCAGTTGTTGCTACAAATAATACGTCATAATTTTCAAATCCAGATAGAACATCTTCAAATTTTACAGGTTTGCCTCCCATGGTTTCGCAAAATGCCTGAGATCTATCCATTGTCCTACTAGTTACGACAAAATCATATCCTCTTCGTACAAGTGATTTTGCAACAAGCGTTGATACCTCCCCAGTTCCAATTAGCAAAATTTTCTTTAGTTTTAACTCATCTACGTTTTCTTCAGCTAATTTTACTGCCATTGACCCAACTGAAATACCTCCACGATTAATTCCAGAAGAATTTCTAATTCTTGTTCCTATTCTGATTGCTTTATCAAATAAATTATTCAGGTGTTGACCGGAAGCTTTTGCATTTCTTGCTGATGTAATAGAGTTTTTTATCTGTCCTAGAATTTGCTCTTCTCCTATGACCATCGAATCTAATCCTGATGTTAGTTTTAGTAAATGATGAATAGCTTCCACGTTTTCAACAAATTCTATGTTTTCTTCAAACGCTTCTTCTTCTAATCCTGTTAGTGAGGCCCATGTTTTTTTGATTTTGCTAATATTGTATTTTTTTGCTTTTCCAAATAGTTCTATTCTATTACATGTTTGAATAATCACGCATTCATCCAAACCTGAATGTTTTTTGAAGTGAACATATGCATTTTCTAAATCTCTTATGGTAAATCTCTCAAGAATATGAATAGGTGCGTTACGAAAAGTAACCCGTGCATTGATTATGTTTTGGTTCATTTCCAGTTTCTCAATATTATTCTAGCTTGTTTCTCTGCTTTTTTCAGTTGACCTTCTTTTATTAACTGTTTGATCTTTTTATTACTCATTATACTATTGAGGTAGTTTTTTCTTTCATTTTGGGTAGCGATCTTGTTTTTTGCAATTTCTCTTACAATATTTTGAATTTTTATTTGACCAATTTCCTCTTTTGTAATTAATTTCTTGAATATTTTCTCTGACTCAATTCTCAATTTTTTAGCCATTGCTGGACTTTTCCCACTTGTAAAGATTGCAATCTGAATTAAATTATCAAAATCGATAATTGCAGGATTAGAAAAATCGCTTAATTCTGAATTGTCAGAGCTATATGCTATGATTTTTTTACTTTTAGCATCATGGATTATTTTTTGATTTAGTTTTTTATCGTTTGTTGTTGTAATTACTATGTCTGGTTTATAGATTGAAAGAATAGATGTATCTTGAATTTTTTGTTTTTTAAATTTAATTTTTTTATTTTTTATTAGATTTTTTATCTCATTATTTATTGTGCTGCTAATTACTATGATCTGGCACTTTTCTTTTAATAATGATTTAATTCTTTTTAGTGCTTCATTTCCTCCTCCGATAACGACGACTACTTTGCCCTGAAGATTTAGATTAACTATCACCGATCAAAACAACTACCGTTTCTATTTATACATTAAACTCTAATGCGTAATATCCTAGCTACATTTTTAATTGAATAATGAGATTGATGGTATATTGACTCAATCCATGGATGATTTGGATAAGGAAATTCTTAATGAGATTCAATGGACTTTTCCACTTACACCAAAGCCTTTTGATGACATTGCAAAAAAATTTGAAACTACTCCTGAAATTATCAAAGAACGACTAGTAAATCTTAAAAAAATCGGAGTATTGCGACAGCTAAGTGCAATATTTGATACACGACGACTTGGTTACAAAAGTTCCTTGGTGGCAATGGAAATTGAATCTGATAAATTAGAATATGTGGCAAATCAAATTAATCGTCATCCTGGTGTAAGTCATAACTATGAACGAGATCATCAGTTTAATCTATGGTTTACTCTAGCAGTCCCACCTGGCTCAGATTTAAAATCTGAAGTTGACAAATTTTCTGTTTTAAAAGGAATTAAAAAAGTTAGAATGCTTCCCACAATCCAATTATTCAAAATTGGAGTAAAACTGGATATGGTTGATGAAAAAAAACATGATATTGCACCAACTGAAGAAAAAAAAGAAATTAAAAATATAAAATTTGTTCCTACTGAAGAAGACAAAGAATTCATCCGTGAATTACAAAAAGATATGGATATTGTTGATAGGCCATTTTTAATTCCTGCAAAAAAACTTGGACTCACTGAAAATGAATTATTTGATAAACTAAAGTATTATGAGGAAATAGGAGTCATGAGAAGATTTGCCGCAATTTTGCGACATAGAGAAGTTGGTTTTACAGCTAATGGCATGATTGTTTGGAATGTGCCTGATGATAAAATTTCAGAAGTTGGTTCAAAATTAGGTGCTTTCCCTCAAGTCAGTCATTGTTACCAAAGACCAACATATCCTGATTGGCCATACAGTGTATTTTCTATGATTCATTGTAAATCTGAAAGTGAAGCAGGAGAGGTTGCAAAAACCATTCAAAATCAAATCAATGTGAATGATTACAAGATATTGTTTAGCACACGTGAATTTAAAAAGACACGTGTTGAATATTTTGTTGAAAATAGTTTTACTTTAGAAGAAACAATCTCAGCATCTTAGAATTCGTTTTCATCGTGTCCTGCCACATGAATCATACAAAAGTATTGATCATTCATGTTGCAATAATACTCTGAATTATTCCCACAAATCTTACATGGTGGTTTTTCATCATGTTTTGATAGTTTTGTGTGATATGCTTTACTTCTAACAGTTTTGTTTGAATTTTTGTAAATTCTTGTCATGCTTGAAAAATATTTTAAATCTAAAGGACTTAGTTCAGCATTATTTTTAATTTTTTTAACTATAGCATTCCATTTTTTATATTCTCCAATCTTTGCAAATTTCATTTTGTCTATAATTTCTAATGTCTTTATGACATCCAATGGTTTGTCCATTTGAAAACTAATTTGCTTGAGTTGCTTTTAATTCGTATGTAGGCCAGGTATTATACAAGTCATCAATCTCTTTCATATCTGAGGAATTCAGATATTTACCATCTGATATTGCTGCAAATGATTCAATTTCTTCAACACTTACAACTGTGGGTAAAACAGATCCAATTGATTTTTTTGATAAGATGAATTTAATTGCAAATTCTGTTATGTTTAATCCGTTTCGCTCAGCAATTGGTCTGAACTGTTCTACTTTTTTTAGTGCCTCTTGTCTCCATTCTTGTTTTCTGTCTTTTCTATGATCATTGCTTGGAATTACTGTCTCTGCTTTTACTTTACCTGTGAGAATTCCTGATGCATCAGGCACTCTGACTAAAATTCCAACATTTTGTTTATCTGCTTTTTCAATTAATTCATTTCCTGGTGTTTGTTCTAAAATATTATACACTGTTTGAACTGCTGTGACGCTTTTTCTTTCCATAGCTTCTAGTCCTTCCTGTGTCCATCCTATTGCTGGACCAAGTGCCACTTGTGATGCTTTTATTTTTCCTTCCTGGATTAAATTATCAAATAAATTAAACGTGGTGTTGTCTCTAATATGATTTAATTTTGGATTATGTAATCCATAAACATCTACATAATCTGTTTGTAGTCTTTCAAGTGATGCACTAAGTGCCTTTCTTGTAAACTCTGGTTCAAAACTTTGAGGTAGTTCTGCATGTCCTATTTGTTCTGCATTTGCAAAATCATATCCGTATTTTGTCGAAATTACTATCTCATTTCTCATTCCTTTGAAAACTTGTCCGATTAATTTCTCAGTTATTCCTTTACCATACATGTCAGCTGTTTCAAAGAAATTAATTCCTAAATCGTATGCTTTTTTGAGCATTCGTTTTCCTTCGTCTTCTTCTATCTTCTTACCCCACCAATCAAGACCTAATGTCCATGCCCCAAATCCAATTTCAGATACCTTGATTCCGCTTCTCCCTAATGTCTTATACTTCAATTTACTATCTCCTTGAACTCATCTAGTTTTGATTCAATTTCTATATTACTCAAAACGGTTTTTCCCTTTGTAATTTCTTCATTTATGTTTATCCAAGATTTGCAACCCTGGTATTCAGATTTTAATGGTATACTTAATTCCGGAATCTTATAGACTTTTAAAAACATGGCTTTCATAGGATTCTCTGGTTTCCAATTTCTTCTTTCATTGATGTAGGAATCACTCCAAATATGAAATGGAGATAATTTTTTTATTGTCTCTTCTACTGAAATGTCTATTTCTGCCAATATTTCGGCATACGATGTAATTCTATTAAATCCGTTTTTTGGTGGGTTTGATTTTACTTGTTCAAGATATTTATGAAATTGTGGTTTTATGTGACTGTGTTCTTGATGTTCTTGTGTGGGAAACAATAGAAACTTTTTTGATTCAATCCTAAATCCTGATGTGACATCTAATATTCCACCTTTTCTTAAAAGAACTGTTTGATCCCCGTTTTCTAGTGCACTAACAATAGTTGCCCATTCTTTTAGAGATTCCACTATCCAAGACTTCCTATCAAAGGAACAATGTCTTTTTTAACACATACGATCATTGGAGTGTCTTTTTGTACATATTTTGAAACTCTTGTTTCTCTCAAATCCATTATCAAATCTTGAAAATCTCTAATTTCGTCCACTTCAAATGCTAACATGAAGTCTTCATCATGAATGCCAAAAGAATATGTTGTATTAAGTATGATCTGTGGATATTTCCTACTGACTTCAATATGCTCATCCATTATTGATTGTCTTTCTTCTTTTGGTAGTAGATACCATTCTCTGGTTTTTGTAAATGGATAAACTATTACATGTTTTTTCATTTCTTCATCTACAATAAACCCTAATGGTTTTCCAGACTTTATGTAGATTGAAGGTCTAGTGCAAGACAAATACGTTTTTGCTGGTATGATATATTTTCCAAAAACCGTTGTGTATAGTTTTTCTATTACCTTTTGAATCTCATCTACAGTTTTTGCTGCAAACCAAAACAAAAAGTCTGCATCATCTCTTAATCCTAATGTTGAATATGTTCTAAATTTTATTCCTGAATTTTTAATTACATTTTCTACTTCTTTTGCAGATTCAGCTTTAGCTAAATCTGCCATCCATCTCCATTTGGGATCTACCTTGAAAAACGAGAAATTAAAAAAATACTGCTCTTCATTATTTGATTCCATGCTTTTCCATTTTTAAAACCCTATTTAAACAAAAACTAGATTCTCTAATCTTGTATTTGTATAATTTTTTGACTTGACTTATGTCCTGATTTTATTTGAATCATTGATGTTGAAACTTTGAAATGTTTTGCAATTTTTTTTATGATTTCTTTATTAGCTTTCCCTTTGATGGGTTTTGTTTTTATTCCTATGGTGATTTGGTCTTTCTCAATACTGAAAAATTCTTTGTTAAACTCTACATTAACTTTGAATAGCAACAATGATATCAAAAATCATTCATGTTTATTCTTTTTAAAAATATATTAAGATTGATTATGCTTTTTGTTCTAAAACCCAATCATATCCTTCGCTTTCTAATTTGTCTGCAAGGGATGCGTCACCAGTCTTTAAAACTTGACCTCTTGCAAATACGTGGACATAATCTAGTTTATCTAAAAATTTCAAAATTCTTGCATAATGTGTAATTACAATTATTGTAGAATCTTTTCCAGCAACCTTGCTAATTGCTTGTGCAACTGCTTGAACTGCATCGATGTCTAACCCAGAATCTGGTTCATCTAAAATTGAAATCTTTGGTTTTAAAACTGCCATCTGCAATACTTCGGCACGTTTCTTTTCTCCTCCTGAAAATCCCTCATTTAGATATCTTGAAAGAAACTCTTCTTTTAATCCAACCTTGTTTAAATTATCTTTGAGGTATTTCTGAAATTCTCTTACTGTGATGAATACTTCTCTATCGTCACCTTGAAGTGCTTTACTTAGTGAATTGTAAGCTGTTCTAAGAAAATGTGAAAAACCAACACCTGAAACTTCGGTAGGATATTGAAATCCTAAGAATAATCCTTTTTTTGCACGCTCATCAGCTGATAATTCTAAAATGCTTTCACCATCTAACAAAATATCTCCTTTAGTAACTTCGTATTTTGGATGTGCAAGTAATGTATATGCTAAAGTACTTTTTCCAGAACCGTTTGGTCCCATGATTGCATGTACTTCTCCTGGACCTGTTTTCAGATTTACTCCTTTGAGAATTTCTTTACCCTCACGAGTAACATGAAGATCTTTAATCTCAAGTACTGCCATAATTCAATTTTGATTCTTTCTATATATAATACCGACGAAATTTAGCTAATCCTAATAGAATTTTCTAAAATAAATAATAAAATGAAAAGGGGGGGGGGGATTAAAATTTGGCCAGAGATGGTCTCAAAGTAATTTTGAGTTTATAACATGTTAGAATCTCTTTACATCTGTTTCTGATTGTTACTTCTGTGACACCTGCAATACTTGAGACGTCTCTTTGAAGGACATTTTGTCCTAACAAAACTGAGGCTACATACAGATATGCGGCTGCAATTCCATTTGGTGCTTTTCCGTCTGCAATATTACTGTCTTTAGTTTTTTCTGCTATTTCTAAGGCTAGTCTTTCAACTCTAACTTCAGTTTGTGTCATGTTTGCAATCTTTGAGATGTATTTGTTCATAGTAACAACTGGGGCGCTTATTTGACCCATTTCCATTACCATGGTTCTATAGTATTTTGCTGCAAGTTTTGTTTTTGACTTGACATCTTTTGGTGCACATATTCCTCTACAAATTTCTTCTAATGATCTTACAACGTCGCATTGTTTACATGCCATGTAGATTGTAGCAGCTGTAATGCTTGATACAGATTTTCCTTTTACTTCTACATGTCCATCCAAGTTTCTGTAAATCATAGAAGCTGTTTCCAAGACATTTTTTGAAAGATTTAGACCATCACATGTCTCACCCATTTTTGATAAAACATTTGCTAACCTTCTTTCTCTTGGTGAAGAAACGCGTACCCTTTGTTGCCATTTTCTGAGATTGTGCATTTGATTAGCAACTTGATGGTTGATTGTTTTTCCACTAAAGTCCTTTGTGCTAATTGATATCTCAGTTGTTATTCCCAAATCATGTTGAGAATAAGTTGTTTGTCCTGTTGCTCTTGCTAGCTTCATCTTGTCTTCGAGATTTGAGCTCTTTGTTTCTGGACCATAATCTACCATCTGATCTGCAACAACTACGCCGCAACCAGAGCAGATTATTTCACCATTCTGAATGTCATCTACTAATGATGATTTACATTCAGGACAGCTTTGGGTTTGTAATATGTTCATTTTCTTCTTCTCCTAAATTTTTGTGTGTTTGCAGGAGAATGTTCAAATGCAAAAACGCTTTTGCCAATGTATTTTTTGATGTTATTTGTTAATGGAGTTGCTGACGCAAACGGTCTTTTTATTGGACCGATTAGTTCCATTATTTTTGCTACTTTAGTTCCTGTCTCGTCACAGAGTATTACTCCTTCATCTAACTTTTCAGTTAGCTGAATGATCACTCTGCCGCTACCGGCTAAGTGCATTATTTCACCTACCTCCTGCAATTAGAAATTGTAATCATGATATTGTTATCATAGACTTCTGTCAACTTTACTTTAGCTAAGAGCTAGATTTGATTTTATTTTGTTTGCTTGGCTCTTTTTGAAACTAATTTTTCTGAAATCTTGTTAAGAATATTTGTCTTACTAGTTCCTTTTGGTAAAATTATGTAGCCCGACCTGACATATGGTCTTCTTGGAAATCTTACTTTTTCATCAGTCTCTGTGATTTCAAATCCTGCTGCTTGTGCAGCTTCTGTTAATTCTTTTAGTGAAGGATCAAAAACACATTTCTCTTTTTCTAATTTCCTTCCTTTATCTCTTGGTAATGTCTTGTTAAAATAATCTAGCCAGATTACGACATGTTCGTAATCTTTCATTTTATCACTTTATTAAAACTGCGTTAACTATTCCTGTTTGTCCTGGTTTAGAAACTACTCTGCATTTTCCTGCATCTGTTTCTAATATCGCACCTTTTGTAATGATGCCTCTTCTTTGATAATCATTGTTTGTAGCATTTTCTAATACTTTGAGAATTTTAATTTTCTTAACTTTGGAATCTCCTGTTGCTAAGTTTACAAAATCAATTGTTTTCAAAGCTGTTTTTTTATTATTTCCTCTTACTCTTCTGGTAATTGTTATTTGTGCACCTGTGACTGATTCATTTGGATATCTATCGATTTCGTATTTTCTTCTAATCCTTGCTGGCTTTCTTCTACCTCCAGTTATTTTACTGGTTGCAAGATTTTCTACTGATTTTCGCACGAATGCTCTTTTAATTACTCTAATTTATACAAAACGCAAAAAATAGGCTTAGATAATTTGTTTAGTTTAGTTTTGTGATTATTTCAGGTGAGGAGTTTGTTTCTGACATCTTTGCTGTTTTTCTAACTTTGGAAAACAGTCTTTGTTTGAGATTTTCTACATCTCCTTGTATGCCAAAATATTTTTGGAATTTTTCTGTTGTATTGTAAATTTTTAATCTACCTACATTTTGATGAGTGATAAAGTCTAACTGCCTTAATTCTTTAAGATGTTCGTATACTCCAGAACCTCTAGTTTCAACAAGTTGTTTTGATGAAATTGGTTGCATATATGCAATATATGATAATGTCTTTAGGGTTGCATTTGGAAGAATGGGTTTTGATGCATATCTTTTGATTGTTGAACTGTATTCTGGTTTTAATTGAAATACATATGAACCGTCAGGTAGTGTAACTATCTCCAATGCCTTAAATGCTGATTTTGTCTTTTTCATTAACTCGTTGAGAATTTCGTATGTTTTTGTTCGTGACTCTGTGCCTGAAGCTCTGATCAGATCCTCTATTTTTAAGGGTCTTCCTGCAGAATAAAGGGCTGCTTCAATTTTAGCTATTGCTTCATCATTTGAATTGTTTTTTGTCAATTATCTGTTTTTCCTACAAAATCTACTTAAAGAAATCCTTTCTTCATTTTTGATCAGTTTGTTAACTTCTCCTTTATCAGAATGATTTTGATGTCGTCTTCTATTTGTTCCAAGTCTATTTTTTCATCTCTTGCCAAAAATAGAATTGCAAAAAAACATCTAATTGAATCAACTCCATCAAGATCTTTTATTATGTCCTGAAGCATACCGTGTCCTAAATCTGTAATTTTTTTAATAATCAAATCTTCGTATTTTCCAATAATGTTTTCAAGAGAAATAAAATACTCCTGAAAATCTGGAGCTTCTATTGGTTCTATATTCAGCTTATTTCTTCTGGATTGTGGATTGGCTATTGTACCAATCAAATTTTGTAGTAATCCTAACAAATCATCTAATGAAACAGGATAGGTTGATTCGTGTCTATATGGTATATCGATTAACTCTATGTCTACATCGGTTCTTTGTCTAATTGGTTTTTTCTCCATTGCAGCACGTTGTAATGCAAAAATACTTTCTACCTTCATTCTATAAATCAAAGAAGATGATAATGCGGCCATTCCTGCAACTCTAAGATCTTTTTTCCCACTTTTTTCAAGAATTTTAATTAATAAATCAAGAATTTGAATAAGATCAATATCCCACACATCTTTTTTAGCAACAGATGACGGATTAAACAAAATATTTACAGGTGCTTGTGAAATGCCATCAGGAGTCTGTTCTTCATTCACATACTTTGTCTATCTTTATTCAATAATATCTTAGGGCTCTATTTTTTTCTTTTATCCAGTCAACTCTTATATTGTTAAGACAGAATTATATCATTATGAAATCTGCTAGGATTACTGGTCCTAATGAGCCTTTAGTGCTTGTTGAAACAGAAACTCCTCATCCTAAAGATAATCAAGTTCTAGTCAAAGTTAAAGCCGTAGGCGTATGTCATAGTGATCTGCACCTTTGGGAGGGTGGATATGATTTAGGTGATGGTAAATTTATGAAAGTGACTGATAGGGGAGTGAAATATCCTGTAACTCCTGGACATGAAATTGTTGGAACTGTGGAAGAATCAGGTAATAATGTAAAGGGTTATTCAAAAGGTGATGAAGTTTTAGTTTATCCTTGGATCGGATGTGGTGTATGCCCTGCTTGTAAAGTAGAAAATGAAAATTTATGTGATGCGCCAAAATCTCTTGGTGTTTTTCAAGATGGTGGATATTCTCAATACTCGCTTGTTCCTCATTTCAAATATTTGGCAAAACTAAATGGTGTGGATCCAGAATCTGCAACTTCACTTGCATGTTCCGGTTTAACAGCTTACAATGCAATTAAAAAATCAAATCAAAATTCCCCTGAGTTTTTGGTAATAATTGGTGCAGGTGGATTGGGTTTGATGGGAGTACAAATTGCACACTCTATTACAAAATCTAAAATTATTTGTGTAGATTTAGATGATCAAAAATTAGAAATAGCAAAAAAAATGGGTGCTGATTTTGTTTTCAATTCCAAAGATCCTGATACTACTCAAAAAATAATTTCAACTTGTAATGGAAAAGGTGCTGACAGTGTTGTTGATTTTGTAAATGCTCCTCCCACTGCAAAAATGGGATTAGCAGTTCTAAGAAAGAGAGGGAATCTTGTTTTAGTTGGTTTGTTTGGGGGATCTATGGAGCTGTCTCTGGTTACAATTCCTTTAAAATCTATTGTAATTCAAGGAGCCTACACTGGAAATTATACTGATATGGTTGAACTGTTAGATTTAGCTCGAAAAGGAACAATTAATCCAATGATTTCGAAGAGATATTCTCTTGATGCTGCAAACACTGCTTTAGAGGATCTTAAAGCACGTAAGATTGTCGGACGTGCAGTGATTAATCCTTGATCCGATACTACAAAATGTTATAAAATAAAAAAATTATACCGTGATTATGACTTCCAAGGTAAATTATGAAGTGGCATTAACTCATTTGAAAAATAAACAATTCATCACCGCTCATAATTTATTTCTAAATCAAGCTGAATCTATGAAAAAAACTGAATATCTAAAGTCTGCTTTCTTGTACATGTTAGCTGCAGAATGTAAAACTAGGCAAAGTAAAGAATCCAAAGAAGAAATTGAAAAAGCTTGTAACTTATTTTTAGAATACTCGAAAAATAAAACGTCAAAAAATATTCAAGGCGCATTGTTATGTGCTGCAAAATGCCTGTTAATTCTTGGTGAATATGATAAAGCAAAAATTTCATATCAAAAAGCAAAATCGATGATTTCTTCAACCATTGAAGTTTTTAGACCTGTTGTAATTATTGACGATAGTAAAGCTGTATCGATGAAACTAAAAAATTATGTAGAAAAATTAGGATATGGTGAAATTTTACTTTATGAAAATGGAAAAGATGGAATAAAAGGTTGTCAAAAACTATTTTCTACAAATAAAAATCCAATCGTGCTTTTAGATATGGGACTTCCTGATTTAGAAGGAGACGTGGTTGCTACAAAGTTATTAAAAGAAAATCTTGATCTACAAATTATTGTAATTACAGCGGATGAAAAAACTACTCAGCGAGTAAATAAGACAATTAGTTCTGGGGTATCTGCATTTATTCAAAAACCATTCACTCTTGATGAAATACAAAAAGCAATTAGTATTGCTGAATCTGAATATTCCTTATTACAACAATAATAATGACATGTTTAAAATATTCACATCTTTGATATCTACTACGTTTATTCTGTAATCTATTAATTCGTCAGAAAACTTCTCAACAATTTTCTGTGCCGTATTTGACTTTCCAGAATCAACTTGTATAATTACTAACATATTCCACTCTCCATCCATGTTTGCAATAAGAAGATAATTATCTAATTTTGTAATGAATTCTTTAATTGAATCTTTAATCGAGTCTAGTGATTTTGATGGTTTTAATTTCATTAAGATGGTTTGATATTCATTAATTCCAGATACGTCTGTTAGTACAGCTTTGTATCCTTTGATGATCCCGCTTTTTTCTAATCTTTCTATTCTCTTTCTAATTGTTCTATCTGATACATCATGACCCGATTTTTTTAATTCTGATGCAATTTCTTTAGATGGTGTTCTTGCATTGTTGTTAAGAATTTCAATGATTTTTTGGTCTACTTTATCTAAATCTGACCACACGTCATCACTCATAGAAGAATGATCTTTTACATGCTTTTGAATTTTTGCTTAAAACATCACTAACATGTTTGATTTCTCTATCTATTCTTCTAGAATCCAGCCTGTTTTTATTTTACTTGTATCTGATTCTTCTCCGATCCCAGTAGCATATCTCCATATGAGAGGCGCGTCTGTTATCATTTTTGTTTTGATTTTTAATAATGATTCTATTTCTGAATTCAAATTTTTATCTGCGGTACCATGTTCTTTGCAAAATTTACATTTTTGATCTAGTGTTATTGGATCTGATTCTATTAATGGATAAGTCATACATGCAAGAGGTCGTTTATTGTATATTTTGCATGGAAATCCACCATGAGGTGATCTATCTGATGTTTTAGTATCTAAAAATGGGCATGTGTTCCCATTTGGTTCTATTCCCATTAATTGATATGCTAATATCTTTGTTGGACTAGATTCTCCATTTTCTGATATTCCTATTCTTGGTAAAATTGATATTTCTAATCCATTTATTTTTGCAAGACCTTCTATCCTTTCTTTTTCTTCAGGTAGTATTAACACTCCAATCTTTCCAAATTTTTTATTGGGATAATATTCTCTTTCGATACAACACTGAGAACAGTCCTTAATACAACTAAATTCCATGAGATATTTTTATTCTATACGAATAAAATTCCTTGTAAGTGTTAAATTTATAAAAAACTTCTAATATTTTTGTTCAAATAATCCCCACAGTTATATGCTCATAACTGTAGTGTATGCTATGGGTAAACGCCAAGTCAAAAACGAAAGTGCCTTAAAAGAAATACGTTTGCCTGAAGAAGGTGAGATGTTTGGTCGTGTTCTTAAAATGCTTGGAGGTGAAAACGTAATGGTAAAATGTACCGATGGTGTTACCCGAAGAGGTAGAATTCGAGGTAAACTGAAGCGTAGAGTTTGGATACGCGATAATGACATTGTCATAATTGCACCTTGGGATTTTAATGAGGCTGAACGGGGTGACATTGTTTGGAGATTTACCTTACCACAAGTTGAATGGTTAAAAGATAACAATCACATTGCCAAAGACTTCTAAATTCGTTTATTCGTCTTTATGCTAACTTTGGTTTGAATATCGTTGTCTTTTGTCAGATCTATTTTGATAACTTATCTTAATATACGGAATAATTCTGTAAATAATCAAATGGAACAAGGCACCGTAAAGTGGTTCAACCGCACGAAAGGCTTTGGTTTTATCGAAAGAGAATCTGGTGACGATCTATTCGTTCACAAATCAGATGTTGATGGATTCATCAATGAAGGCGATAAAGTCGAGTTTGTAGTCGGCGAAGGTCAAAAAGGACCAGCTGCTCAAAAAGTCAAAAAAACAGCATAGACAATAGATATTTTTATTAATTTAAGAGTTCATCATTGTTTTCTTAAATTAGTCTATTTTTTTATTATTTTTAAAATTTAAAAAAACCATGGTCCCAAGCGACGGAGTTGAACCATCGACAACCCGGTTTCTGTATGCCTGATATGCTGTTATTCAGTCAGCCATCTAAAGCCAACAACTACAGCCGGGAGCTCTACCAGGCTGAGCTAGCTTGGGACAAAAACAACGAAGTATTCTAGTATTAAAAAACTATCGAAGCCAAACTATTCTGATTAGAGATCGTATGTGTTTTGTATAGGCATAAATACCATCTTTTAAGAAAAGAAGTTTGTTGACCGAACAGCAACTATCTTACTCTGGTTACGTCTGTGCTCCTTATCTACACAATCATGAGTCTGTTAAATTAAAAGACATATGGATGTCTTCAAGTAATATTGAGGCATTATATTTTGTAACTGGAACATTTTCAGATGAGAGTAAACCTTACTTTTCTGAATCATCGAATCATTATATTTTGGGAAAATTCAAAGATAGTCAATTTATCATAGATGATTTAATCAAACACAATCAAGAAAAAACGTCTTTTATTTTTAATGTGCAAAACGAATTATTTCAAAGAATTGTATCGGGGGAGACAAATTTTGTTACTGTTTATTATTTAGAATATGGGGAATCTCATGATGATTTTCAAGAAGTTGCAGATATTTTATTAAAACGAGAAAAAATCCGCGTTGGTGGATTAGGTCACATGAATACATATTGCAAATTACCTCAAAAATTCACTTTTCCATACTCAAACAATGTTGTAATAATTGAGGTTGCTAGTGAAAAAGGTCATCAAAGCGTAAAAAAGTACTGCGACCAAACTAAACGAGATGTAAATCGAAAAGGGTTAACGATGACTAATTTGTTGAGTCTCTCAATTCTTGAAAAATTAAAGTAAAAACTATCTATTTAAATTACTGATGGATCATTTTAGTAATTTTTTACCAATTTTTGTAATTGCTTGAAAAAGTGTAAATGTTAAATATTCGACTAAAATCAGCTTCATCATGAGTAAGCCAGCTGATCTTGGTTCATTGAAAATAGGTTCTTACATTTTACTTCCAGTATCTGATCAACCCGATGGTGAACCTTGTAGAATTGTTGAATATGATACATCTAAACCTGGAAAACATGGTGCCGCAAAGGCCAGAATCGTGGGAGTAGGCGTATTTGATGGTCAAAAAAGACCACATGTTGGACCAGTTAGCATGCAAGTTCACATTCCGTTAATTGACAAAAGAGTAGGTCAAGTAATTTCAATAATTGGAGAAACTATTCAAATTATGGACTCGGAAACTTTTGAAACAATTGACGTCACTTTAATCGATGAGGAGATTAACGGAACTGTTGCAAATGGCCAAAATGTAGAATACTGGAATGTTATGGGCCGAATTAAAATTATGCGTATCAAAAGTTAATCCTCCATTAATTTTCATTGTGTTCTTTTAGTTTTTTCTGTGTTTATTTTATTTGGTTGATTTATGATTCAATACTATCGTGAAAATATTTATCTCTCCATGACATTATCTTATTGAAAATTTCCAAATAATTATCTTCTTTAGTAGTAATATGTATGTGACCATACACATCTTTAAAATAGCCTTCAAAAACCAAAGTGCATTGTTTTTTAAATAAAGGTACGGTTACTCCTACTTTTTTAATTTTCTTAAACTCATATTTGTCAATCTTAATGGTTTTTTCTCTGATTACTAACTGTTTTTTTAAATTATTTTTGTTGATATCCTTATCCACTTGACTAATGATTATATCCGGCCATTTTTGAGTATCAAGTGGCCAATGATGAATATGTACTTTATCTGCCAAGAAATTAATTTCTGAGAATTTATTATTAGACAATAACTAATTTTGATATTATTTCAACTTAAAGATATGTACAATTAGTTTACTAAATACTACTATGTTCTTAAAATTACATGGCTTCTTTTTATCATGCTTTATTTCTTCCATCTGTCTTTAATGGATTATTTTTAGCAATTGCAACTAAAACAGGCATTGATTTTTCTCCCAGTGGAATAGGCTTGATGATTTTTGATATTTTTCAGCCACTTGTAAATGAACATAATGTTTCTCTTTTTCGTTCTGTTGAAATTATGTTGCTACTGCTTCCGTGGATCTCATATGTGCTTGTTGTAATAAAATTTGGAATAAAAGGATTAGTGATTTTTGGAATTATCCTTTTAGTTAGTTATGTTGTCTTTAATTATTTTTTAAATTAGTGTATTTAAAAAATCTGACACCGATAAATCATCAGTAAGAAAGCTTCGAAATTACTTAATACAATTTAACAAATTATGCTGTAATGAAATACGTAAAATTGTTTTCAGCACTGGCAATTATTATGGCAGTTGCAATATCTCCTACGATTGGAGCATTTGCACAAACGGATGTTAATGCCGATGTTAGTATAACTGCTGAAAAATCTGACAAACAAATCTACAAAGAAAAACAACAACAAGTTCGTGAACAAATCAAAGAACAAAGACAGGATCTAAAGTCAAAGTTAACTGATTTGCAAAACTTGCGAAATGACCGATTATCTGCACATGCTGAGATAGATGTAGTTCCGTCATTGGAATTTACAGGTAAAGTATCTGGTTGGGCAGTTATTGGTGGTCAGGCAGTTCCTGCAACATTTGATCTTTCTGGTGAAGCCGGAAAAATTGGTCCACGTGGTTGGAAAATAATTGGAACCGCAACTGCTGAAATTGGAGATCGAGATATAACATTTGATCTTCAAGGTCATGCAAGAGGAAATCATGTTTCTCTTAAAGGAACAACTAACGAATTTGACAATGTAGTAATTCATCTCAATGGCTACTTTGCACCAGTATCTGATGACACTGGTTCATTTGCACTTGCATTTCACAGATCTGCAATTATCAATGAACAAGCACAAATCAGAATCCCATTGATACTAGTTGGTCAAGTAAATACTACTCCAATCGGTGATACCCTTCCACCAGTAGTTGAATCCGTAGATATATCGTCCGAATTGACGGCTCTTTTTAACTAAAGGCCATCTTTTTTTATTTTTTTGACAGTTTTTCATTATGGGATATATTTGTCTCTTCATTAGTAATGCCAATAACATGTCTGCTGAGAATTCAAGTAATACTTTGGAATATTCACAACTAAAATACTTCATCTCAAAAATTAATACGGATGCTGATGATGAGCGGAAAAGCCGTCTGATGTATGATGAGGATTATGAGTAATGAAGCATCCCACATATCTTTTTCAATGATTTGTTGATTTTTTTATATTGAAATGAAGATTGCATCTCTTTTTTCAGGTGGAAAAGATAGTCTTTATTCTATATTCTTGGCAAAAAAACAAGGCTATGAAGTAAATTGTCTATTGAGTATATTTCCTAAATCTGCTGAAAGTCATTTGTTACATCATCCTAATTTACAATGGACTAAACTCCAGTCCCAATCCATGCAAATTCCTCAATTAGTAATTGAATCCAACTCAGATGAAACTGACAATGAAATAACTTTGCTAGAAGAAATTTTAATACAATCTATTGATCAATATGAAATTGAAGGAATAGTACACGGTGGTATACAAAGCCAATTTCAAAAAGAAAAATTTGAAAATTTATGTAATAAACTAAATCTCGAATCCGTTACTCCATTATGGAATAGTAATCCATTTGAATACATGAATGGATTAATCTCTTCAAATTTCAGATTTATTATTTCCAGTGTCTCATCTGGAGGATTAGATGATTCATGGCTTGGAAAAATAATTACCAAAAACGACATATCAATTTTATATGATCTTTCTAAAAAATTTGGTTTTAATTTAAATTTTGAAGGTGGTGAAGCAGAAACATTTGTTGTTAACTGTCCTCTTTTTTCACATTCAATTGATATTATTAAATCTGAAAAAATTTGGGATGGATACAGAGGAAGGTTTGAAATAGTGGATGCGAGGTTAAACTATAATGCTTGATGGTCTTAAGAATAACCTTCGTGATGCAATTAAGAAAATTGTAAAATCATCTGGCATAGATGAAGAACTTATCAAAGAACTATCAAAAAATGTTCAAAGAGCATTATTACAATCAGATGTCAATGTACGATTAGTTCTTGAAATTACAAAGCAAATCGAAACCCGATCATTAAATGAAACGCCTCCTCCTGGGCTATCTAGAAAAGATCATATTGTAAAAATTCTATATGATGAACTTGCAAAGCTGCTAGGAAAAGAATCTGATTTTGATTTTAAATCTGATAGACAAAACAAGTTAATCATGCTTGGAATTCAAGGTAGCGGAAAAACAACTGTAACTGCTAAACTTGCTAAATTCTTAACCAAACAAGGATATTCCGTTGGTGTTATAGGGGCTGATACTTACAGACCTGGGGCTTTAGTACAATTAAGAACCATGTGTGAAAAATCTAATGTTGAGGTATATGGTGAACCAAGCAACAAAAATTCTCCAGATATTGTGAAAAATGGATTAAAGTATTTTGAATCATTGCCTTTAGATGTGATATTAATTGATACTGCTGGACGACATAAAGAAGAAAAAGATCTTTTGTCTGAAATGGAACAAATTAACAAGGTAGCAGAACCTGACCTCGCAATACTTGTAATTGATGGAACTATCGGTCAACAGTGTTTTAATCAAGCAGAAGCATTTCATAAAACAATTCCCGTCGGTGGAATTATTATTACAAAATTAGATAGCTCTGCAAAAGGTGGTGGCGCAATAGCTGCATCTGCAGCTACGGGTGCTCAAATTATGTATATTGGAACTGGTGAAAGAATTGATGATTTAGAAAAGTTTTCACCAACACGATTTGTTGGCAGATTACTTGGAATGGGTGATATTCAAGCAGTTTTAGATTTAGCAAAAAGATTAGAAAATGAGGGTGATGATGTTAGACTAAAAAGAATTTCAAGTGGAAAAATGAACATGGATGATTTTTTCTATCAATTGGAAGAAGTTACCAAAGTAGGATCATTGAAAGGATTTCTTGATAACATGCCGGGACTTTCAGGTATGGTTAAAGATGATCAATTAGATCAAATGGAAGGACGAGTTTCTAAATGGAGATTTATTATTCAAAGTATGACCAAGGAAGAAAAAGCAGATCCTGATCTAATGAATTCATCTAGGATTAAAAGAATTTCAAGGGGTTCTGGTTGGCCAGAACACGAAGTGAAAGAATTACTAAAAAATTATAAAAATTCAAAAAGTATGATGAAAGCATCAAAAGGAAGACAGATGCAGGGTACTCTTCGTCGTATGGGATTCGGTTAGAGTTTTTATTTCTTAAATATTGAAAATTAAAATGACTACTCTTAAAGAAATTATTCCTATATCAAATGAATTAATGAAAAATTACGGTCTATGCGATAGTTGTCTAGGTAGGCTTTTTTCTAAACAGCTAAATTTATCTTCAAATAAACTACTTGGAAAAAAATTAAAGGCACATGTAAAACAATCCACAAAAAAATGCTTTATTTGTAAAAATTTATTGGATAATCTTTCTACATATTTGAAATTGATGTTAGATGCTTCTTCAAAATATAATTACTCTTCAATAGTTATTGGAGCCTTAATCAAACCATCCATCGTAGATAGAGATGATTATATAAAATCAAAATACAAACTACGTGGAATTGATAGTGTTAAAACTGATATTACAAAAGAACTTGGAAAACAATTTGTAAAAAAAACAAAGAAAATTATTGATTTTTTAAATCCTGATCTCACATTTACAATTAACTTTAAAGATGAATCATGCCAAATACGCTCAAAATCCATTATGTTGTACGGACGATATACAAAGTCTGAGCGAGGACTTCCACAAAAACAAAAGTCTTGTACTAATTGTTATGGAAAAGGTTGTAAGAGTTGTAACCTTCATGGCATTTCTGAATATGACAGTATTGAGGGTAAAATCTCAGAATTTCTTTTTACTAAATTTGGCGGTACTACAACAAAATTTACTTGGGTTGGAGGCGAAGATCAATCAAGTCTAGTTTTAGGTTCAGGTCGTCCATTTTTTGTCAAACTTCAAAACCCATTTAAAAGAAATATTTCACTCCCCAAAAAAATAATTTCTGATAAAGTTACTATTCATAATTTGAAAATTATATCTGACCCTCCAAAAACTCCTATCAAATTCAACTCACTAATAGAATTAAAAATATCTACGGAGCATGAAATCATTCCTGAGAATCTGAAGAAATTAAAAAATATGCTCTCAAATTCTGTTGTGGTTTATGAAAAGTCTGGAAAACGTTCTGAAAAGAATGTTTCTATTTTAAAATATAAAAAAATATCCAAAAATCTCTTTAATCTAATTATTAAAGCTGAAGGCGGGTTACCTGTAAAACGATTTGTTGATGGTGATGATGTGACCCCTGGAATCACTCAAATGATGAGTGATAGGTGCACTTGTGTGGCATTTGATTTTCTTGAAATTAACCTAAATGATAACAATTAACTAATCCCTGTTTTTCAGATTATTCATGCCCATGAGAAAAAAAGGTAAACATGCTAGACGTGCCGATCAACGAGCTGATAGACGTAGAAAAAAGACTGCAAAATCTGGAAAGCCAAAATCTAGATAGAATCAACCTTTTTACATTCTAATTCCGCGAAGTGATACATTGGATCCGTTAGTACGACTAAAAGAAGCCCGTCTTAAAGGACTAATTCCAGATGATGTTTATGATCTTATTGTAAAACGATTTCCTATAACTGTAGAGGGAATTAATAGAATTGAAAAAGCATCTGGTATTCGTTACCCAACTGCTTACGTAGAACCCTCAATTGTTGTTTCATCTCCAAATCCTAATTCCTATGAGTTTGGAATATTATTTGCTAGAACAATCCCTGTATTTTTTGATGAAAAATTTCATGTAGTGATTCAAATTTCTGCACCTTTGGTTGCATATGGTCTAAAGGGTACAATTCATGCAATTCTGGCACATGAGTTTTTACATTTTCTTGAATTGACTAGAAAAATTTCTAAAATGGATTTACTTTCAGATGAAATTACTGGAAATCTCTTTGAAAGTGTTTATGCTGATGAGGGAAGATTGTTTGAGCCTAAGGCTGTGTTTAAAGATAGAACTTTGTTAGATCACATTACTAAACGATTTCCAGCAGGTTTTAGGGATTACAAATTAGAAGATAAAGTGATGAAATTTTGGATAGAGAAAAATCTTCCAAAAATCAATATTTCACTTGATTCTAACACCGTTAAATTATCTGCTGAATCACTAGCAAAAATAAAATTGGATCCTTTGTTTTTAGATAAAATAGCACAACTTGAACAAAAAAGTGCTAAAATCAGAACAAAAAAACTTTATTGATGTTTTTTATTCATGCATTTTTTTTATATTAAGGCACACTTATTGTATATAGAACTAATTTTGTAATTCAACAATAATTGATTTAGTTTTATTAATTATATTCATATAATCAATGTTGGGATCAGTGCTTAACAAAAAGAGATTTTTGCCAAATTGAATGCTAATTAAAATGACATTTTCATATTCTGTAACTGATAATTTTTCTTTGCCAAATTTATAAGATAAATTTTGAAGACGGGTCCATCTTTCAAAAGTATAATGAACTGACATTTTGACTTCTTGTTCATTAAGTAATGTTGTATCGTCACGATTTTTTTCAATTATTAAATCACCTTTTGAATCTAAAATTCCTGTGAATCTAACATGTGGGTCTATTTCTAATATTTTATTGCATAATTTTTCAAAATCCATTTCTCATCCGTCCTTTTAACTCCACCCTGTCTTCTTATTATATTTTTTTTAGAATATTTTGATATGAAGAATTTTATGAAAATTAAAACCAATTTTTAATTTAAATTAGATTGATACTTTATTGATTAAATTCTGTTAATCCACATTTTCCACAAGTGTTTCTGTCTTTATGTTTAGACATGAAAACTCCTTTTCCGCATCTAGAACAATTTTTTCTACCTCTTGTTATTTTGTCTTTGTCTACTTTGAAATATTTATAGACATTTGGACTAGAGCCTTTTTTTCCTGCAGATGCTTTTTTTGCTGCCATTATTCGGTTTTCTCCGCAGTTGCTTCGGCATTTGCATTATCTGCTTCTGCTTGTTTGGCTTTTGTCTTTTCAATTCGTTTGAAGATTATTGGATTGACATGTTTTTTTGCCAATCCTTCATCATCATAGATGAAGAAAGTTCCTGTAACCAATGCTTTTCCAACATGAGTTTGCAATCTCATAGGAATCACAATTTTTCCAGAAAGTTTGAATTCTTTTGTAATCATATCTACTGCCTCAAGTTTTTTGAGTTTACCGCCTAATCCTGTAAAATTACAGATCAGTTCTCTTCTTGATAGGAAGGCGTTATTTACGTCAGTTACGGTCTGAATAATAGACATGTATCCAAAATCCTTAAGATATTTCATATAAACCTTGATTGATAATAGAGAACAAATTTAAGAAAATTCAGTCTAATTCCCACATGGAACGATATATGATTCATTTAAAAAATAATGGTTACAGTCCTAAAGATTCCTCTTATCTTGTAAATCATGCAAGAAAAATATGTTCCACCATTCCAGCTTCAGTAAGAGTTGCTCGAGTCGCACGTAAATTTTTGGAATTTGATGTCTCTGTAAATCCTGACGATTTAGATCTTGTAATTGAAAAATTATCTCTAATTGGACCTTTGGATAATGCAAGACATATCTTTGAAGAAAAGATTGGGAAAGAAGATGGAACTCGTGATGGTGTCTTTTATTTTAACAATGAACGATTTTGGGAGAGTCATGAATCTTTAGAAGGTGTATGGAAGCAATGCTATGGCAGAGAAAAAGAACTTGTTCAGGGAATTATTCTTCTTGCAGTTGCATTTGCTCATGCACAAAAAAACGAAGCTCGTATAGGTATTGGAATGTTACAGCGAGCATTAGAAAAATTGGGTGACTCTCCTGGAACTTATGGTGAAATTGATGTCGATAGAATTAGAAATAAAATCAAAGAAATGCAAAAAACTAAAGAATTAACTATATTTGAGATTTGATTAAATTAAGAGCTGTAGTTACAACATCTGCTCCTTGAATTAAACCAATGCTCCCTTTTTTAGCTTGATCTTCCGTAACTCTAGTTGTTCCATCGTTTTTGATAAAATTCCCCGATACTAAAATTGGGACAGGATCATCACTATGTCCTTTATTGATACACGGTGTCGAGTGATCTGCTGAAATAACTATTGCAACTTTATCAAAATCAATATTTTCAAGTAGTGTTTTGAAAAATCTACGGTCAATCTCTTCAATATTTTTCATTTTTCCAATAGCATCTCCATCATGACCAAATTCATCTGGTCCTTTTAGATGAACGTAAATCGCATTTTGAGTCTCCATTGCTTTTGCAGCTACTATTGCTTTTTCTTCATAATCTGTTAATCCTCCTGCTTCAAACGCTTTCATCTTTAACACTTCTGAAATTCCAAGTTCTACTGGCATATCTACAATACATGAAAAATTCATAGAATACATTTCATTGATGGGCTTTACGTCTGGATATTTGTTTCCTGCATCTCTTAGTAAAATGCAACTCAAACTTTTCTTTTTTTCATTAATTCTTTTTTTATTAATGTGACTTTCTTTCATAATTTGAAGTGACTGTGCCGTAAACTCATTAACTAATTTAGCAGTTTTTTTAGCACTCTCAGTTTCATCTAACGGTAAACATTTTTCAATTCGTAAAAAATCTCCAACCGCTTTTGCTATTCCCATACCTTCTACTCTGGCATATGCAGGATCAGTGTTAGTGATTTGAGATGATAATTTTTCGTTCTCAGTTCTAATTCTTACTGTTACTCTATGGCCTATAGTAGGCGATACTACTACCGATGTATTTGGAAACGAAAATTTAATTTTATTTTCGATTTCTTTTGCAACTCCCTCTGCATCATTTTTTTCAATATGTCTTCCTGCACGTCTATCGATAATAATTCCTTCATCATTTAATGTTGCATAATTTCCTCTTAGCGCTAAATCTCCATCTTTAAAATCAATTCCTACCCCTATTGCTTCTATTACCCCTCTTCCTGCGTAATCAACATGGTGAAATCTGTATCCTAGCATGTTGAAAACTGCAATGTCTGATTCTGGTGCAATTCCTTTTCCTACCGAAATGACTTCTCCTATTACACCATTTTGTGCTAATTTGTCTAGAGTAGGAGTGGTTGCCGCTTCGAGTGGTGTTTTACCATCTAGATCTGGATGTGGAAGATCACCTACCCCATCTAAAAGAACATAAATCATATGAATGTCTGAATTGTTGATTCTATCCGTATTTCCAAATTTTTTGTTGCTCTCCTTTAAATCTTACATAAAAATATGCGATCATGAAATTTTTAGTTTTGATTTAAGGGATGTTGTTTATGTTTTTTGTTAGTGTTTATAGAATACGAAAAATCTCAAAATGATATTTTATCATCATTTGTTTTTTATTTTTAATTTCTTGTATATTGGAAAACGTTTTAACATACTTAAACTTCAATTATGAATTATGGGGGACATGCGTAAAGATTATGTTTCTGAACGCTTTATGATCGTCTCTAAAAAAGATGACAAAGTTGTAGATCCAAAAAAATCTCCTTATGCTCCTGGAAATGAATCAATGACAAATCCTTCTGTTCTATCATTAGTTGCAAAAGATGGTATGCTACAGCGTCTTCAGGATAATGAAGATGAATATGTTGAAGGCTGGTCGATTAGAGTATTTGAGAGTAAAAATCCTATAGTTTCTATTGAAACTGAAAATTCATACAGTGATAGACCTCATTATAGTGAACCAGCTTACGGTTATCATTACATTGTGGTTGCATCTCCTAAAGAAAAAGACACTCTTGCTACTATTGATTCTGAACAATGGTCCAACATTCTTGTGGTTGTACAGGATAGATTACGATGGCTCTATACCCAAAAAGGTGTGACATACGTTTCAATTTATGCTGATCAGGGAGAATCTGCAGGCAGTAAAAACCCCCATCCGCATTTGAATATTTTGACATTTTCAACAATTCCTCCTGTTATTGAAGAAGAAGCAGAAGCTTCCTACAAAATCCTTAATGAAAAAGGTGTATGCCCTATGTGCCAAATTGTCAATGAAGAAATGGGTGGGCCAAGACAAGTTCTTCAAACTGAAGGGTTTATTGCATTTTGTCCTTGGTCTCCATCATATCCATACGAATTTTGCATTTCTCCAAAAAAACATACGACTAGTTTTTCTAAAATAACTCAAAAAGAAATTAATGATCTTTCGCTTATTTTACGAGCTACGCTTGGTGGTTTGTCAAAAACTGTTAAAGATGTTTCATATAATATGGTATTTCATTTATCTCCTGAAAAGAAAAATAGCAGACAAATTCATTGGCATATTGAAGTTTATCCAATAACTAAGCCCTGGTCTGGTCTTGAACGTGGTTATGGCATTTTTCTTAATGACATATCTCCAGAACAGGCAGCTGAAAAACTTGGTGCGTCCTGTAGAAAAGAATTAGCCAATTTGGTTGGTATTGTTTGAATAGTTTAATTATTAACTTGATTTTGTTATTGTAATGGCACTAGAAAAATGGGTAGCAATTGCAAGTATTGGATTGTATGTGATGTTTGTTGGAGAAATTATTTCTGTATTTAATTTTATAATTAATATGCCTGCTAATTTTGAATTTGGAACTTCATTTGAACCAAGTCCAAAAATATTGCAATTCATCTCAATTGGTGTGGCTCCTGCATGTGTTTTATCTGGACTTGCATTTTTACTATCAAGACGTTATGGTTCTAAGCAAATTGGTTCTATGATCCTTAGTGGTGGAATTATTTTGTTAATTGGAATGGCATATTGTTATTCTCTTTTAGATAAAATTCCTGATTCTTATATGGTTGATGCTGTTATCATAACTCCGCCTTTGTTCATGGGTGTTTCTATACCTGTGATGATAGTTGGACTGATTTTAATTAAAACAAACAAGAAACGTCCAAAAAAAGAATATTTCTAAGCATGATCGAATCTTAGTGCATTTGCATTATGTTTGAAGCCTAATTTTTCATAAAATGGTTTGACATCATCTACACAATCTAAAATTGTTTTATAGCACCCTTGTTCCTTTGCATATCTTAAGAGATATTTTATCATTTTTTCTCCAATTCCATTCTTTTGATATTTTTTATTTACTACTACATCTTCAATATGTCCAACTTTGCCACCATTGTGGATAAATTTAGTTTCAATTAATAATGTAGTTGCACCTACTACTTTTCCCTCTAATAATGCTACTATGGTTAATTGATCTTGATTTGAATTTATTTTTTCAAATGTTTTTTCTATAATTTTTTTATCTATGTTGCTGGTTTGTCGTAATGAATCTAATGTTTGTAAAAATCCATTTGTTAGATCCTCTTTTTGTAATTTTCTAATTGTTAAATCGTTCATTTTTATTATTTTAAATTTTTCCTAGTTTTTGAAGATATTCTTGATTTGCTTTTCTATAGGTTGCTTTGTTTCCAATATCCAAAAACCCTTTTTTAGACACAACACTGCTAACTAGTTTATTTTTTGACATTGCTTTTCTAATTACATCATCCATTCCATAAGGAACATTTTTTGGAATTAACTCCATTATTTCTGGCTCCATTACATAGCATCCAGTATTTACATTTGCAGTGATTTCTGGCTTTTCATTCCATGCAACCACTTTCCCTGTTTTGGTGGTTTCTATTACTCCGTATGGTAGATTTGTTTTGTATTCATACAAATTCATTGTTACAAATGATTTTTTTTGTTTATGATGTTTTATCATATTTCGTAAATTGAAATCAAATATAGAATCTCCATACATGCAAACAAAAGTATCGTCAATGAATTTTTCTGCTGTTTTAAGTTGACCTGCGGTTGCTAATGGTTTGTTAGATACCGCATATTCAATATTTACCCCAAAGCGCTTGCCATCTTCAAAATAATCTTCAATCGTTTTTCTTAGGTAACTTACACATAATACTATGGATTTTACACCATTTTTTTGTGTCCATTCTATTAGGTGTTCTAAAATAGGTTTTTCACCCAAAGGAAGCATCGGTTTTGGTAGAAAAGTTGTATATGGTTGCAATCTTGTACCTAAACCTCCTGCAAGTATTACGGCTTTCATAAATCTATAATTGAGATATGACTATTTATGTTCAAGTATGTATTTCTCTTATAGTTTAAAATTAATTAAATAATTTTGAAACTTTTTCAATAATGGATGCTGGAGTTTTGGCAAAAATAATGATCATTGGTTCTTTACCGAAATCTCCTTTATGATAAATCACATCTGGAGCTGTTTCCAATTTTTTTATTGCTAACTTTATTCCCCATTCTATGGATGATCCTTCTTTAGTTTTAATTTTATTTGGTTCTGAATTTCTATCATAGCTAGAAATAATTAATTTTGTTTTTTTTAATTTTAAAATATTTTCTTCATTATATTTTAAATTAATTGCTGAGCGTATTTCTGGAAATTTTTTATTCATAGCAATCAACGCTGTAGCAACATGTTTTGAACCGCCATATTCCAAATCTCCTGCAACCATGACCTTATTCCCAGTTTTAACTATTCTCCCTGCAATTCCTACTACATCTTTAATTGATTTTGGATTTATTTTTGAAAAGACAAAATTTGTTTGGCATTCCGGAATATTTTTATAAATATTTTTGATTCCAATGAATTTGTTAATCCAATTTGATAATTCAATTTGAATGTTGTCTCTTTTTTTTATTTGTGTAATTTCTATTCCACGTCCAATATTTTTGGCATTTTTTATTGAATTGTACGTGAATTGTTTTGAAAACTTGGCTGATTCTTTTAATGATTTTTCATTTACCAATGAAACTAGTAGTGCAGATGAATAATTACAACCACTACCATGATTAGTTTTTGGAATTATGTTGCTTGATATGGAGTATTTCCTTTTTTCTTCTAATATGAAATCTGAGATTTTCTTATTTTTTGTTTCTATTCCTGTAATTATGATGCTTTTTGCACCCATCTTTTGAATTTTTAGAGCAGCTTTTAGAAGCGATTTTTTTGAATTTATTTTAATTTGAGATAAGAATTCTGCCTCGAATTTATTCGGTGTGATGACTGTCGCTAATGGAATTAAATATTTTTTAAAATCTTTAATGGCATTTTTTTCTATTAGTAAACCTCCTGTGGTTGATTTTATTATTGGATCTAATACAATTGGAATCTTTAATTGTTTTAATTCATTATGTATTATTTTTATTATGTTTGAATTGTATACCATTCCAATTTTTATCCCGTCTATTTTAAAATCTGAAATCAATAATTCAAGTTGATTTTTTAATATTTTTTTTGACACCGGTTGAATCATTCCAAAATTAGATGTATTTTGTCCTGTTACTGCGGTAATGACAGTCAACCCGTACTCATTTAACATATCAAATGTTTTAACATCGCTTTGTATGCCAGCTCCAGACGATGGATCAGAGCCCCCTATTGAAAGTAAATTCATTTAGTGTTGTCTAAATTGATTACACTAATCTGTTTTTCCATTTGTTTTTTATTTTTTCTATTTTTATGGGCTTGTATTTCTTGTTTAATTTTTTTCTATTATGATAGAGCATTTATAGATCTAACTCAGTTCTTAATTGTTAATTTGACTGAAAAAATTCCTTTGGTTGATGATATTCCCTCTGAATTGAGCTGTACTGTGTGTTTGTTACCGATGCAATATCAAAAGAAAATCAACAATGTTTTTCTTTGGCAATGTTTTAAATGTGGCAAAAAATATTTTGTTTCAAACTCTGTTGTTGATTATAGTGTATCTGAAACTTGGAGTTCTGCTAAATGAAAATTAATATTTGTAGACTTAACATGTAAACGAAAAACCATGTGATATTTTTTATTTGAAATTAATCTGTCAAATGGGATGAATAGTTTTACTCTGATGATGTTGTGCCTAGATTTCTATATTTTGTCATAATTTTACATTTAACTATGTAATTTGATATTTTCAGATGATATTGCTAATTCATTATGATGTTTGGTTAGCGCATTCAAATGAGCAAAACTCATCTTTAAAACTTTGAAATTCTTTCCCACAATGTACACATTCTTTTGCCATTCTCATACTATCTATTATCGGTTTAAGCATATAAGATCGATCAATTTTACGTTTATAGTAACAAAACATTCTCGAATATTTTTATCGTTTGATACTCTCATGATTGTTTAAATCAGGCAAAAACATAGATTATGCATGGGTACTCAAATGACTGCTGCCCGAAGGGGTATTGCTACAGACGAAATGAAGATTGTGGCAAAAGACGAGGATGTTACATTAGAATGGCTTATTCCTAAAATTGCAAATGGTTCTATTATAATTCCTAGCAACAATGTTAGACCTCAAAAAATTCACAATGTTGGAATTGGAAAGGGTCTAAAAACTAAAGTGAATGTAAACATTGGAACTTCTACACTAAATGTCAACCTTGAAGAAGAGATTGAAAAAGCAAAGGTTGCTGTAAAATACCATGCAGACACATTGATGGATTTAAGCGATGGTGGTGATGTCAAAAAAATACGACGTGCATTATTAGAAGTTACGCCTATTACATTTGGAACAGTACCCATCTATGAGGCATACAACTATGGCATTGAAGTTCATAAAAATCCTTTAAATTTAACTGAAGATGATTTTTTAAACGCATTTGAAAATAATGCAAAAGATGGTGTTGATTATACTACTATCCACTGTGGAATTACAAAAGATATTGCAAAAAAAATTCTAAAAGTTAAAAGATATGGCGGTGTGGTGAGCAAGGGTGGAACAATCACTGCTGCTTGGATGTTGCGACATGATAAAGAAAATCCATATTTGACTCATTATGATTACCTCATTGAAATTGCTAAAAAATACGATGTTACATTTAGCTTAGGTGACGCATTACGACCTGGCTCTATTCTTGATTCTCATGATGAACTTCAGGTTCAAGAGATGATACACATGTCTCAACTAACAAAACGTGCTCATGAACAAGATGTTCAAGTGATGGTTGAAGGACCAGGGCATGTTCCATTAAATGAAGTTGCTACTAATGTCCGATTAGCCAAATCTTTGATAGGTGATGTTCCTTACTATGTGTTAGGTCCTTTGGTGACTGATGTTGCTTCAGGGCATGATCATATTGCAAGTGCTATCGGTGCTGCTGTTTCTGCAAGTGAAGGTGTTGATCTATTATGTTATCTTACTCCTTCTGAACATCTTGCATTGCCTAATGCTGATGAAGTAAAGGAAGGTCTAATTGCATATAGAATTGCAGCACATGCAGCTGATTTGGTGAAACTTCGAGAAAAGGCAATAAAATGGGACATGGCAATGACTGAAGCTCGTCGAACATTGGATTGGGAAAAACAAATTGCGTTATCTATTGATCCTGAAGAGGCAGCTAAGATTCATGGTCGAACTGGACAACGTCCAGGAAATAATGTTCCTTGTACAATGTGTGGTGGAGCATGTGTCTATGTTATGCTACCTCAACAAAGAAAATATGATAAAGAAGAAAAATTACAACAGATTTAGTAATACTTTTTCAAGACTAGGAACTGAATTGTAATTTTTTAATTCATCAATAGTTATCCACAAATATTCTGAATTTTCCCAATTTAGTTTTATTTCTGGATTTTTTGCTTCAAATAAGAATGGAAATATTTCCCACTCATGATTTTCATATTGTGGTGAATTTACCCTAAGTTTTTCTGCAGATTTTATTAATTTTATTTTATCTTCTGCAATCCCAGTTTCTTCAAAAATCTCTATTTTTGCTCGTGTTAAAGGAGATTCGTTTTTTTCAATGATGCCGCTAATTCCTGCCCATAATCCTTTCATAGTTTTTACTTTATCGCTTCTTTTTAGAATGAGTATTTTTTGTTCATCTTTAATAAAAGATGTAACAATTTTGGTTGCACGCATTTTTCTTATTTTTCAACTGCATGTACCATTTTTGTCAATTTTTTATAAGAATCCTCCAGATTTGTATTTGCAGAAAGTTTCTCTTGACAATTTTTAATGTAATCTATTACTTCTTCCGTCTTTGATTCTTGTACTGCTGTCAGTAGTCTGCCTATGTCTTTCCAAAGTTCTTCTGCAACTCTTCTAATTTCAGGATTTGCTATAATCGTTTCAATTAATTCTGGAGATTCTGTCATTATACTTTCCGCAAGTATTTTTTGAACTCTGAATGTAGTTCCTGACATTTTTTCAGTTAATGACATTTTTTCATCTTTTGAAATAATATTTGCAAATACAAGATTCATCAAATGAGTTAATCCTAAAATAACTGCAATTTTTTTATCATGCTCAACTGCATCGATTGTTACAAAATTTGCACCCTCAAAAAGTTCTTTTACAACTGTCAATTCTTTTTTTGCATCTTTTATTGGAACTGAAATTATGTTCTGTCCTTTGATTGATTTTGCACCAGGACCAAACATGGGATGAATGCATATGGGATTAATTTTTGCAGGCATTTTTGATAATGATGCTACTACTTTGGATTTTTCTGATGATATTTCAATTAGATATGTTCCTCTTTTCATCTCTTTTGCAATTAATCTAATTATTTCTGGCGTTCTTCTTGTTGGAGTACACAACACAACGTAATCTGCTTTTAAAATGCCCCCTACTAGGGAATCTGATTGGATTATTCCTTTTCCTTGTATCTTGTTTTCACTATCATAACCTGTAACTTCAAAGTCATTTGCTAGAAAATATTTTGCAAACCATTGCCCCATTTGACCCCCGACTCCAATTATTGTAATTTTCTTCTTCATTGCTTATCTCTCAACATATTACCAAGTATATTCATTCCCTCCATTAGTATTTTTTCGTCTTGACACGCCGATAATCTAATGAAATTCTTGAATTCTCCAAAACCTTCTCCAGGTGCAACAGCTAATCCTTTTTCTAAAAGATTGTTTGCAAATTGTACTCCGCTAAAACCATCTTGATTGATGCGAGCAAATAGATACATTGCTCCATCTGGAGCAATAAAATCCAAATTCATATCTTTTGCCTTTTCAATCAATACATTTAGTCTGGTTTGTACTGTATTAGTATTATCTGATATGTCTGCCTCCAAGGCTTTCATGGCAATATATTGAATAGGTTCAGACACATTTGTCAGGCAAAGGGCTTCTAATTTTGATAATTTTTCTATAATTTCTGGTCTTGAAATGGTGTATCCTATCCTAAATCCTGTCATTGCATGTGATTTTGAAAATGATTGAGTGATGATACTTTTATCATAATTATAACATAGTATGCTTTTCCATTTTTTGTATGCATATTGAGAGTAAATTTCATCACTTAAAATGTATAAATTATTTTTAATTGCTAACCTTACGATTTCATCTTGTAATTCTTCGGGAAGAATTTTTCCCGTTGGATTGTTTGGATAATTTAGTATGATCATTTTTGTGTTATTGTTGATAACTTTTTGAATTTGTTCAATTGTTGGTTCCCACTTTCCTTCCAATGTAGTGGTTATGGTTCTCACTTTAATTCCGGAATTTAACGCACACTCTTTGTATGCTGGCCATGATGGTTCAATTACAATTAATTCATCTCCTGGATTTAACAAAGTACTAATTGCAGTATAGATTGAAAAGCGAGCACCTGGACTAACCATTATGTTGTCTTGTGAAACTTCGACTCCAAATTTCTCAGATGAATATTTAGCGAGCGCTTCTCTAAATGAAGGTAATCCTTTTGCATTTCCGTATTTTAAAAATCCTTTATCAAAAACTTCTTCAAGAGCTTTTTTAACAATTTGAGGAGGGGGAAAATCTGGTTCACCTACTTCCATATGGATGATTTTTTTCCCATCACGTTCCATTGCTTTAGCTTTATGAAAAATTGATAGATGTGTTTGTTTACTATCTGACTGTACCTTAATTGATTCATTAAGTAAAAAGTTTAAAAATTTTGTTGCAATTGATTCATCAAATTTTAATTCGTTACATAATGTGATTATTTTTGAGCGAAGATTATCTTCACGAGTTTCATCTGTTACTCCTTTTCCTATGTTTTTTTTAATTTCTCCAATTTCTTTAGAAATATCTGTTCGCATTTTTAGCATCTTGATCATTTCTATGGTGATCTCGTCGATTCTATTCCGAAGTTGGTTGATGTCTGACATATCTTTACAATACAGGCTTGATTGCTCCAGATAAAAGAGCATGATCTGCCAAAGTTAAAGCAACCAACGAATCTACTACTGGTGGGGCTCTAGGAACTACACATGGATCGTGCCTTCCTTTTACTTGTAGTATGGTGTCTTTTTTGGTTTTAATGTCCACAGTACTTTGTTTTTGTGCTATTGATGATGCAGGTTTGAATGCAATTCTTATTGTTATTGGCATACCATTTGATATTCCACCTAAAATCCCTCCTGAATTGTTTGTTTTTGTAATTATTTTCCCTTTTTTTATTGTGTACAAGTCATTATTTTCTGAACCAAATAATTCTGAGCCTTTAAACCCTGAACCAAATTCTACTCCTTTAACGGATGGGATTGAAAATATTGCTTTACTTAAATCTGATTCTAATGATCCAAAGATAGGTTCTCCAATTCCAACTGGTACATTTGTTGTGATTGATTCTATTATTCCTCCAAGAGAATCTCCTTTTTTTCTTGCATCTAATATTGACTCTCTCATTTTTTTTGCAGTTTTTTCTTCAGGACATCTTACTTCATTTTTATAAATTGAGTTAATCATTTTTTCATTAAATTTATTTTCCATTTTTATTTTTCCAATCTGTGCTGTAAATGAATTTGTTTCTACACCTAGTGTGACTTTTAATAATTTTCTTGCAATTGCTCCTCCCATTACATGAGTTGCAGTTAACCTTCCAGAAAATCTACCTCCTCCTCTATAATCATTAAAATGATTATATTTTACCATGGCTGGATAATCTGAATGTCCAGGTCTGAGTTTTGTTTTCAAATTTTCATAGTCTTTTGATTTCTGATCACTATTCCAAACTAACATTGTAATTGGTGCACCTGTGGTATGTCCTCTAAAAACTCCCGAAATAATTTCTACAATATCTCCTTCTTTTCGCTGTGTAGAAATCAGTGACTGTCCAGGTTTTCTAAGATCTAACATTTGTTGAATTTCTTTTTCATCAATTTCTAATCCTGCAGGGCATCCATCTAAAACGGCTCCTATAGATTTTCCATGACTCTCACCAAAACTGGTTAAAACAAGACGCTGACCAATTGAACTTCCCGGCAACATATTGTGATGGTAAATTGATGCTTATAATTCCTCATTATGAAAAAACACAAAAAATTTTCTCAAATTTAACAAATTTTATTTCAATTTACATGTGTTTAAAAATTACATATTTTCTTTAAAATAATTATAATTATTACAATTAATACTTAAATATTAAAATAACGTATATTATATGTGCAAAAACGTGTAAAATCTAACAAATGATTTGCGCGGCTCTGCGAAAAATGCATGTTATCTTCGTAAAAACGAAGTGAGTGAGGAGAATGCTTTTCACTCTATACAGGGTCGCGCCTTTTACCCCTTTTTGATAATTTTTTAAAATTTTACTCTACTGTGATTTTTGCCCCTAATTTGTTCATCTCACTAACAAAATTAGGATATGATACTGATACTGACTCATAATCTGTTACGATACAATTACCAACATACATTCCAGCAATACAAAATGCCATGAATAATCTGTGATCATTTTCGGAATTTAATAAAGTCCCTCTTAATTCATTTGATGACTCTAAAATTAAACCGTCTTCTTTCTCTTGTACTTTAATTCCCATTTTAACTAATTCTCTATAAAGTATGGAGATTCTATCTGTTTCTTTTAATCTTGCATGTTTTACATTTATAATTTCAATTGGATTTATTGTTTTTAATGCTAGAATTGCTAAAGGAGGAAGCAGGTCTGGTGAATTGTTTAAATCAAATCTTCCCCCACTAAGTTTATCTGGTGTTTTAATTGTGATATGCTCTTCTGTTATGGTTACTTTTACTCCCATTTGTTCTAAAATATCGATAAACACTTCATCTCCTTGAGGTAGATTTCCAATTTTACCATGGATTACAACATTTTCTCCATTTAATACTGCAGCTGAAAGTAGTAATGCTAAACTCGAAAAATCAATTGGCACAGTAAATGTAGATGGTTTGTATAATTGGGGTGAAATATTGTATTTTCTATATGGAATTAATGTTTGTACTGTAACCCCAAAGTTTCTCATTGTTGCAATAGTTGCATCAAGATATGGTTTTGAAACTAAATTTCCATCTATGTTTAAGTTAATTCCTTTTTCAGTTAATGGTGCACAAATTAGTAGTGCTGATACAAATTGACTTGAAAAATTTCCAGGAATTGAAATATCTCCACCTGAAATTCTTCCTGTGATTTTGATTGGTGGCATTCCATTTATTGAAGTACATTTTGCTCCTATGCTTTTTAATGCATCAAGTAGTGGTTGCATTGGTCTTTTTTGAAGACTAGCATCTCCTGTCAATGTAATTTCATTAGTGAATAATCCTGCAATCCCTGATGCAATCCTTATGGTCGTTCCTGAGTTTTTAGCATCGATTTCAGGTACATTTATGTCAAATTTTATTGATTTTCTGACAATTATTGACGAATCTAACTCTTCAATTTCAGCTCCGAATTTCTTACATGTGTCTATTGTTGCAACTGTATCGTCTGAAAACAACACATTGTCAATTTTGCTATCATTGCCTGCAAGTGCTGCAAGAAAGATTGCTCTGTGTGAATAACTTTTATTTGCAGGGCATGTGACATGACCTGTTATTTTTGATTTTTCTACTTTACAATTCATGAACTTCAGCCTTTTTGTTATTGATTTTGGATACTATTACATTTCCTTCTAATACTGAAAATACTTTTTTTATGTTTGATTCATTTTCTTTTTTTGTTACAGCTGCAATTGCAGGACCGTTTCCTGAAACTGATGCTCCAAGTGCTCCTTTCTCCAATAAATTAATGATTATTTTTGGATCTGAATTTAATATTGCAGCTGTTGCTAATCCATTGATGTTCATTGCGTTCCAATATTCTGCTTTTTTTGCCAACTCCCATGCACCATTAAATACATCTGAAAGAATCTTTAGATTTTTTAAATTTCCTCGTTTTCTATTTTTAGGAATAAATATTACTGCAATTAAATTTGTAGGTGCTTTTTCTAAATGAATTCTATTTTTTTTAAGATTATCAGTTACATTGAATCCTCCATAATAACATGAACATGCATCATCATATGCTCCAGTTATGCTTACTTTAGATTCTAATGATGCCTCAACTCCTGCAAGTAAAATTTGTTTATCTGTTAATTTTGGTTTGAATATTTTTGCACATGCAAGAGCGATTGCTGATGAAATTGCACTTGAACTTTTTAATCCATATCCTGTAGGTATTTCTGAATTTAGCGTAACGTCAATCTTGTTTTCTTCAACCTCTTTTTTTGAAAGTATTTTTTCTATAGTTTTATTTATTAATCTTGAACTTAGGCTCTTATTTTCTGACTGAATGAAAATTCCTTTACCTGGACTGGTTTCAATTATTGCATCTACTTTCAATTCAATACCTAACGTTGCACCCTTGTGGGTAGCAATTGCATTTACAAGTGATACTGCACCGTGTACTGTAGCCATTGCTTTTGCCATTATACTCCTCCTAACAATGCTTTTTTCATGGCATTATAAGGTGCTTCTACGCCATGCCATATTTGAAACGCTCTAGATGCTTGGCCCAATAGCATCTCATAGCCATAAATTATGATGGCACCTTTTTCTTTTGCTTTTTTTATAAAATCTGTATTTATTGGAGAATAAACTATATCATACACAATTGTTTTTGAGTTAATTTCATCAAGTGAAATAATACTCGGTTCATTTTTCAATCCCACTGATGTTGCATTTACGATCACATCATAATTTTTTGTCGTATCTCCTATCTCCTCTATTCTAATTGGATTTGCTTTTAATCCAATTTTATTTGAAAACTCTGAGATCTTATCTGCATTTTCTAAAGTTCTGTTTGCTATGGTGATACTTTTTGCATGTTCTTTTGCAAATCCTGCTACAATAGCTCTTGCAGCACCCCCTGCTCCTAATAACAACACTTTCAAATCTTTTATGTTCAAATTTCTTTTTTTAAATGGTTCTAAAAATCCATCCATATCTGTATTGTATCCTTTTAAAATTCCATTATCGTTTGTAACTGTATTCACTGCACCTATAATACTACAAGACTCGTCTAATTTATTCAGGTATTTCATCATTTCAACTTTATGTGGAATTGTAACATTAAATCCATCTATCTTAATTTTTTTAAGTGATTCTATTCCTTCTTCTAATTCATCTTTTGCTATTTTATATGCAATATATGAGCAATCCAAATTCAATTCTCTAAATGCTGCACTGTGAATATTTGGCGATAATGAATGATCAATAGGATCTCCAATAACTGCAAATGTTTTTGACATCTTATTTTCTAGATTACTATGATTGATTTAAACTCTCAACTATGTGTTAGATATCTTTTTGATTGCATGTTTTTTATAAATTCTAAAATTATCTTCTTTATTTGGTTGGACTCTTAATATTTAGTTCATCTTTAGGCGGATGATTTTTTTTACCTCATCAACACTGAATTGTCCAGGTGCTATTGGCTTTCCAAGTGATACGTATGTGTATGGGCTTCCTAGATATAGGCATAAAATTCTTGATAATCTTCCATTATCTCCCATTGCAAATGCTATCAAACTGTTTTTTTTATTTTGGCTATAGAGTTGAAGAGTCGTAGTAGAATCTTTAGCTGATTTGGCTGTAGTGACAATTTTTACATTATTTGAAAATTTATTCATCTGAGTCATTTTGTTTTTTAACTCAGAAAATTTTGGAGTTTTTTTAAAATCATGCCATGAAATAAGCAGTCTAGTCTTTGTTGATTTGAGATATTTTGCCAATTCTTTATTTTTTTTAATTGTATTAAATTCAACATCTAGTAAAAACGGATTATACTCTGAAATTAATTTTAATATTGCCACTCTTTCTTTTTCATTGCCTTCAAATTTTCCTCCTTCTGATTTTGGTCTAAGCGTGCATACTACTTTTTTTAAATCCTCTTTGATATTTTCTAATGTTTGTGGTATGTCTTCTGTTTTTAAAAAATCAAATCTTACTTCTGCATAATCTGATTTTTTTAGTGCTTGTTTTAGATTGTTTTTGATCTTATTTGAAGAATTTTCTGCAATTGTTACACAAGTTTTGTATTTCATTTTTACTTTTCTAAAATATATTCGTCTGATACTTCCATTCCAAAATGTCTGCCCGTTGCAGATTTTGCATGAACCATTACTGAATCTCCTTTCTTGAGATGAGTCACTGATACAAGTTCACCGTTTGGTTTTACAAAGCGAATTGTTTCAGCGTCTTGTGCAATTATTCCTCCAATTTCTACTCCTACAGATGCTTTAATCATCAACATTGGGCGTCTTTCTATCTTTGATCTTCCCACCGTAGCTCTTCTTGCTTTACCTTTAGAATTTATTATTAATACTTCAGAACCTGTTTCTACTTCTGAAAGATAGTTTGTAGTTCCATCAGGAGATAGTGTATAACAATGAACCGCTCCAGCGTTTACTCTAAATGGTCTTGGTGATGTAAATGATGAACCAACTGATTCATTATGAACTAGAAATAGAAAATTTGATCTACTTCCAATAAGCATTCCTTCTCCCTTGTGTAACATTGATGCTGTATCGACACAAACTCTTTCGCCGTCTCCTACTTCTTTAATCTCGATAATTTTTGCAGATTTCAAATCAAATCTTCTAGTTCCTAAATATACCATAGCTTCTCTTACTTCATTAATTGATCCTGTATTGAAAATAACCCCGTCTACTCCAACTTCAAGTATTGAAAACATCTTTCTTACTTCCTCTGGTGTATTTGCTATGGCAAAAATTTTTGTGTTGATTTTGTGAAGTTTTGCAATTATGTTTTCAAGCGGAATAATCTTCCAATCTTTTACTTCAACTATTACAAAATCTAGTCCTTTTTTTGCAACCGTCAAAATATCTTCAATGTCCTTGTTGGACAAAACCTCAAATTTCCTGCCTATTTTTTTCCCCTTTGGTTTTGCTGAGCCTTCTTTTTCAATTATTATGTAATTTGCAGCAGATGATGGATATATTGTATCTAATTTTGTCTTTGAATTTAGTTTTTTTGGATCAAGATATACTGTCTTGATTCCTTCTTCTTCTAACTGTGGAAGAAATTTTGCTAATTGCGCTTGAGAAACTTTGGGCGAAATTATTAATTCTCTAGTTTTGCTCAAGTTTTTTCATTGCTTCCTTTGCGGATTCTTTTCTGAAAATTATTGATGCTAATGCTTCTACTATTTTTTCTGGGTTTTTATGTGCAAAAATATTTCTACCATATGTTACACCTTTAGCTCCTGCAGTCATTGCATCTTCTGTCATCTGTAAAATATCTAAATCTGTTTTTGTTTTTGGTCCTCCTGCAATAACAATTGGAACTGGAGTACTCTTTACAATTTTTGCAAATGAATCCACATCACCTGTGTATAGTGTTTTAACAATATCTGCTCCGCACTCTGCTCCTATTCTTGCAACATGTCCTACAATTTCTGGATCGTGTGGATCTTTGATATTTTCACCTCTTGGGTACATCATTGCTAATAATGGCATATCCCATTTGTGACACTGGTCTGCAATCATTCCAAGCTGTTCTAACATCTCGGGTTCTTCTTTACCTCCGATGTTGATGTGAAGTGATACTCCATCTGCTCCTAGTCTTAAAGCTTCTTCTACTGTACCTGTAAGCATTTTACGATTAGGAGACATTGACAAAGAAGTACTACTTGAAAAATGAACTAATACGCCAATCTTTGTTGGTTTTGGTAATGTTTTGAGAATTCCTTTATTAATTATGATACTTGTAAGTCCACGTGTTTCACATCTGTAAATCATCGATGCCGGATCTGCTAATCCTTCAATAGGACCATTTGAAATTCCATGATCCATTGGAATGCATAACATTTTTCCTTTTCTAAGAATTCGACTTAGTCGAATTTCGTGACCCGATACCATGGCTGAATCTGTTTTTAGTGCCCTACTTAAAAATAACGTGAATCTTTAACTCAAAATTATATTATTTATGCATGAATGTGTCTGATGTGTTGTTTTTTATCATCCTCTCAAAGAATAAATAGAAATCATAGATGTTGTTGAACAAGTTAATTGAGTCAAACTACTGAACAAATTAATCGAAGTGACATTGGAGATATTCTTGAAGATTCTCTAAATGGTAATAGACCTGGTCCTACAGATTGTCTTAGATTATTAGAGTCTGACGATGTGCATCTAATGGGTCTAGTTTCTGGCCATTTGACAAGAAAGCAATTTGGAAAGAAGGTTTCTTTTGTAAATAATATTATTTTGAATTATACTAACGTCTGCATTACTGATTGTAAATTCTGTGCATTTTATCGCTCTCCTGGTTCTGAGGATGCTTACACATTATCTCTGGATCAAATTGAATCTCGAGTAAAGACTGCATGGGACATGTTTAAGATTAGACAAGTCTTGATTCAAGGTGGGCACAATCCAAATCTGAAAATTGAATATTATGAAAATGCATTTAAAATGATTAGAAAAAAATTTCCAGAAGTCGGCGTCCATGGACTTTCTGCATCTGAAATTGATATGATCTCTAGAATTGAAAAATCATCCACAAAAGAAGTTTTATCTAGATTAAAAGAATCTGGATTGCAATCAATTCCTGGAGCAGGAGCTGAAATTCTTGTAGACTCTGTTAAAGATGTGATTAGTCCAAAAAAAATATCCAGTGCAGATTGGATTAGGATAATGGATGAAGCTCACTCCCTTGATATTCCAGCATCAGCAACTATGATGTATGGACATGTAGAAAATAATGATGATATTGTAGATCACTTTTTTAAAATTGTAAAATTGCAAGAAAAGACTAGTGGATTTATGGCATTTATTCCTTGGAATTTTGAACCAAATAATACTTTGATGCAAGAAGAAAAATTAGTGGAATATGGAACCGGTGGAACACAACTGCTAAAAATGATAGCGATATCTAGACTTGTTTTTAATGGATTAATTCCACACATTCAGTCTTCATGGCTTACAAATGGAGTTGGAATGGCGCAACTTGCTCTTCAATATGGTGCAAATGATTTTGGCGGTACATTGATTGGTGAAGAGGTTGTATCTTGTACCGGTTCACGTTCTACTGAACTAACTGGTAAACTAATAGTAGATGCGATTCATCAAATTGGTTATCAGGCAGAAGAACGAGATAATTTCTATAATTCTATTGCTTTGCTATAGTCCGTAACTAGACCATTTAGAATCTACTAGATTTTTTGTTTCTTTATCTACCTTAACTAACTGTTGAATTTCTCTTTGATATCCTTCTTCTCTAGTTTTTTGAGTGGCATCAATTCCTAACTTTGAACCCAAATTCACCATTGGAGATGCAGGATCAAGTGTATCTGTAGGTGTGTTGTTGATAATTGTTGTATCCCGTGCAGCATCAGCTCTTGTTGTAATTGCCCATATTACATCATTGATATCATGAACATTGACGTCCTCATCTACTACAACAAACATCTTTGTTAGTGCCAATTGTCCCATTCCCCATAATCCCATCATTACTTTTTTTGCTTGTCCTGGATATCTTTTTTTAATTGATATTATTGCAAAACCTTGGAACCATCCAGATGCTGGCATACTGAAATCTACAACTTCTGGATGAAACATTCGTATCAATGGCAAAAATGACTGCTCAATAACTTTGCCAATATATGCATCTTCAAGGATTGGTTTGCCTACTACTGTTGTGACATAAATGGGATTTTTCCTTCTCATAATTCCAGTTAATGTGAAAGTTGGATATGGTTCAATTGGAGTGTAATATCCTGTATGATCTCCAAATGGTCCTTCATCTCTGATATCATGGGGGTCAACATATCCTTCCAAAACAATTTCAGCATTTGCAGGAACTTCCAAATCAATGGTTTTGCATTTTACAGTTTTGATTCCTTTTTTTCTTGTAATTCCCGCAAACAAATACTTGTCTAGTCCTTCTGGAACTGGAGCAATTGATGAAAATACAGTTGCAGGTTCACATCCAATAATTACAGCTACAGGTATTTTCTCTCCCCGCTCTTTTGAAATCTCTCCATGTTGTGCACCACGTTTATGTTTTTGCCAGTGCATCATTGCATGTGTACTATCTATGATTTGCATTCTATATACCCCAAGATTTCTAACTCCAGTTTCTGGATGTTTTGTGGCAACTAATCCTAATGTGATAAAACGTCCTGCGTCATTTGGCCATGATTTTAAAATAGGTAATTTATCAAAAGATGCATCACTTGAAGTAATCTCAGTCACTGGTCCACTGTTTTCTAGTTTAGGAAAAGAATCTGCCATTTTTGAAAGTTCGGGGAGTTTTTTTATCTTGTTTAGAAATCCTGATGGCATATCCATCTTTGTCATATCTACAATTCTTTGTCCTATCTCTGTAAAGTCTGTCATCTCTAGTCCAATTTCTAATCTTTTCATTGAACCAAACGCATTACCTAATACTGGCATGTCATAATTTTTTATATTTTCAAAAAGTATAGCTGGACCATTTGAGTACATCTCTCTTCTCAAAATTTCTGCAATTTCTAAATTCGAGTCGACTTCTGTTTTGACTCTTTTTAATTCACCTTTTTTTTCTAACTCTGTTACAAATTCATGGATGTCTTCGATTGCCATAATTTTACTAAAAATGAATCTAGTATAAGCTTAACTAGATTTACGCATGCTTGATACTTTAAAAATAATTTTAACACATGGCATTTAATTCCTACCACTGGGAAATTATGTCATTGGTTGATGAAAAATGCGTAGTCTGTAAGGGAACTGGTACTATAGAACTATTAGGTTCTCAATGTCCTTTTTGCAATGGAACTGGTGAATCAAACAAATTAGCCAAATCTTATCTTGACTCACATATCTGTCAATGTGTTTTTCTTGATAGAAAACGATGTCCATTATGTGGAAAGAGATGTCATCATGACACCCCAAACAAACCAAAAATTTTACTTAGTCCTGAATAGAAATTTTACATTGGTGGAAGTTCGTTTTTTCTATCATGTCCACCAGAACCAAATTTACAATAGAAACATAATTCTGATTCCATGTATTTTAGTTGCTCTACTTGAATGGCTCCAAGCTTTAGTGCAATTTTTGTTAAAATTCTATATTTTAATGGCATAGCTGGAATTACCTCTTGGGTATATACTCTGTAATGATCGGGGCAGAATTTCAGAGTTATTTTTGATGGCTCCTTGCCTTTCTGATTCACCTGTCTTGTAAAATTGATCTGCTCTCTAATGTATTCATGTTTTGGACAAGGACAGTCTTTTCCTCCAGGGTGTTTGTATGCAGGAGTATTTTTCCAATCAAATCCTGGATACTCTTTTTCAAAATCATCCATGGTTACAGTTAGGTGTATTGTGCATATAAAACTTGATCAAATTTTACTTTGATACTTGACCCAAATGTAAATAAACCCCGAAAATTCATCCAAACTAAATGTCGGCTGCTAAAAAGCAAACGAAAAAAGATCTTGAAAACAAGATTGCCGAATTAGAAGCTAAATTAGATAAATTGGCAACACAGCTTGAAGCAAAACCAGCACCAAAACCAGCTGAGGTTGCAAAACCAGCTGAGACAAAACTAGCCGAGGTTGCAAAACCAGCACCAAAACCAGCTGAGGTTGCAAAACCTGCTGAGGTTACAAAACCAAAAGGCGTATTGCCAAAAGGTTCTGAACCAAAACCAGCAGATGTGCCAAAACCATCTGAGACAAAAGCATCACCACCAGCTACTGTACAAGCAGCTTTAGAGAATGCTTATCAAAATGCCAAAATGACCGATTTTCATTGGTATAGGGCACATGTAACGGGTTATTCTCCAGCTCCAAACAGATACTTTGTAAGAAGAACTGCTCCTGTAGGTAAAGTACCATCAGGAAATTGGAATGATCAAAAAGCTAAAGTTCCTGGATATACACAACCATCAAACCAGTACTTTGCAACAAGACCTAGACTTGCATATCATCCAGCAGATAAAACATTTGGAGGTTTCAGTGGTGTGACAATGACAGTTGATGGAGTAGTTGCACAAGCTCAAACACAACAAGCACCTCCAAAACCAAGTAAAGGCACATTGCCAAAAGGATTCTAATTCAATCATTCTTTTATTTTCTATTTTTGATAAAAATCAATATCCTGACCACATTTGTTGTCTTAATTGATATTTGATTTCAAAATTCATTTGTTTTTATTTTATAATCCGTTTTATATTTATGCAATTTTTACATATTATGATTTATTTTTTCCAATTAATTTTAACTAAATATTCTATCTGATCAAAATGTAAATAAACAATGTAATATTTACTGAAAGGAATGGCAACTAAAAAGCAAACAAAACAAGATCTTGAAAACAAGATTGCCGAATTAGAAGCTAAATTAGATAAATTGGCAACACAGCTTGAAGCAAAACCAGCACCAAAACCAGCTGAGGTTGCAAAACCAGCTGAGACAAAACCAGCCGAGGTTGCAAAACCAGCACCAAAACCAGCTGAGGTTGCAAAACCTGCTGAGGTTACAAAACCAAAAGGCGTATTGCCAAAAGGTTCTGAACCAAAACCAGCAGATGTGCCAAAACCATCTGAGACAAAAGCATCACCACCAGCTACTGTACAAGCAGCTTTAGAGAATGCTTATCAAAATGCCAAAATGACCGATTTTCATTGGTATAGGGCACATGTAACGGGTTATTCTCCAGCTCCAAACAGATACTTTGTAAGAAGAACTGCTCCTGTAGGTAAAGTACCATCAGGAAATTGGAATGATCAAAAAGCTAAAGTTCCTGGATATACACAACCATCAAACCAGTACTTTGCAACAAGACCTAGACTTGCATATCATCCAGCAGATAAAACATTTGGAGGTTTCAGTGGTGTGACAATGACAGTTGATGGAGTAGTTGCACAAGCTCAAACACAACAAGCACCTCCAAAACCAGCTGAGGTTGCAAAACCAAAAGGTACCTTGCCAAAAGGAACAGAACAAGCTAAAGTGACATCTACAACTGAAAGTTCTGGAAAGTCAAGAAAAGAACAATTAGAAGAATATGAACAAGAGTATCTCCAAAGAATAGAACAACAAAGAATTGAAGACGAGAAGAGATACCAAGAAGCTGTTGTTGAAGAAGTAAAAACTAGAACAAATAAAACTCATGGTGCTTTACCAAAAGGATTTGAAGCAAAAGCAGCTCCTGAACCACCAAAAACTTCTAAAGGCACATTGCCAAAAGGATTCTAATTTTTAATCTTTTTTTCTTTTTAATTTAATTTTAAAAAATCATCTAACACTTCTTTTGAATGTCCTGCCGGTTTTACTTTAGGATATACTTTGAAAATTTTTCCTTTCTCATCAACTAAAAATGTGCTTCTTGCTACTCCCATGTATTCTCTCCCCATGAATTGCTTTTTACCCCAAACTCCAAATCCTTTTGAAATTGTTTTATCTACATCTGCAAGAAGTGGATATTTTATTCCCATTTTATCACAAAATTTCTTATGTGAATCCACATCATCTGGACTGACTCCTATGATCTCAATTCCAGCTTTTTGAAATTTTTTATAATCTTTGGAAAACTCATCTGCTTCTGTTGTACAACCCGGAGTGAAATCTTTTGGATAAAAATAGATGACATGCTTTTTACCCTTAAAATCACTTGATTTGACACTGTTTCCGTTTGCATCTTTTACTTCAAATTTTGGAACCGATTCTCCTTCTTCTAACATGATATGTCTAAAGATATTTTGACCGTTAATTACTTTTTGACTTTGATAATCTATCCCACTTCGAATGTTTTATATGGAAATTAGAATGGCTTTAGCTTAATGGTTAACCCAAGAGCATATCTTGCAGAAGCAATTGCAACATATGGTTTAGTATTTTTTGGTCCGCTTTCTGTAATTATTGCAGTAGCCTCTTTTGGAGAAACTCTGACAACCCAATCTGTATTGTTTATTTCACTTGGCCATGGTGGTGCAATCGCTCTTATGGTTTATGCATTTGGACATGTATCTGGAGCTCACATCAATCCAGCAGTTACAATTCCTATGATGATTACTAAAAAAATTGGAATTAAAGATGGTATTGGATATATTATTTCACAATTAATCGGTGCAGTTGCAGCAGCAGCAACTCTTAAAGCAATTTTGCCAGAACTTGGCGCAAAAGTTAACTTTGGTACGCAAGGCGGTCCAAGTGAACTTATCAATAACAGTATAAGCTCTGGATTTGCAATAGAAGCAATTTTGACTTTCTTCTTAGTACTGGTAATTTTCATGACAGCCGTTCATAAAAAAGCATCACCTGGATGGCATGGATTTTCAATTGGTGGAATGGTGTTTTTGATTCACCTCGTTGCAGTTCCATTAACTGGCGCATCTGTAAATCCTGCAAGAACATTTGGTCCTGCATTGATTTCCGGAGCTTGGGAGTTTCAATGGTTGTATTGGGCAGCACCAATTCTAGGTGGCATAATTGCAGGTTTGATCATGAATTATGTCTATGTCAACAAGGTCGAAAAAGAAGCATAATTTTTTTCAAATACCAAACGTTTTTAAAAATTTGATAGCACGATTCTGTTGGACTCGTTGCATAGCTTGGATAGTGCGAACGCTTGCGGAGCGTTAGGTCGTCGGTTCGAATCCGACCGAGCCCGCTTTTTAAATTCTTTGAAATGATCTTTTTAGAATGTTTTTGTCTTTCTTAAAAAAATAGTTACTGATATCATGTAACATGCAGTAGCTATGATTTCTGAAACTAGTGATGCGATGAATGGTTCTATGTTCATTTCAAGAAAATAATACAAAGAAGGCCATCGTATTGCAAGATAAATAATTTCACCTACTCCAAATGATGAAATCATACTTAGGATCTCTTTTTTAATTAAACTTGAACTCATTTGTTTGTATCTTATTTTATTATCCCAATAAAACAAAACTGAGAAAATTCCAAAATATACTATGTACCCTGTTATTATTGTAATTGTAGTTGTGAGGTGATTCTCATAACCCGTTAATGATTGGGCAACGACTGCCGAAAGTGAGGCTGAAATGATAAAACAAATTATAAAATTCCTGTTAATTTGTAGTAGTTGCTGGTTAACCTTCATATTCTATTTTTCATCTAGTAACTATTATTTTATGTTAAACAAATTCGAATTTTATGAAAACTAGATGTCAATGGGCAAAGGATGAACTTAACATAGAATATCATGATAATGAATGGGGAAAACCTCAACACGATGATCGTAAATTATTTGAATTTTTAATTTTAGAGGGAGCTCAGGCTGGCTTAACTTGGACTACTATTCTTAAACGACGAGATGGATATAGAAAAGCATTCTCTGACTTTGATCCAGTTAAAGTGTCAAAGTATACAGAAAAACATATCAAAAATTTACTAAATAATCCTGCAATAATCCGCAATAAATTAAAAATTAACTCTGTAATTAATAACGCAAAACTCTTTGTAAAAATTCAAGAGGAGTTTGGTTCATTTGACAAATTCATTTGGAGTTTTGTTAATAATACAACAATAACCAACAATTTCAAAAGACTTTCTGATATACCCGCATCCACGGATATATCCAAAAAAATGAGCGATGATTTGAAAAAATATGGATTTAATTTTGTCGGTCCAACAATTTGTTATGCTTTCATGCAAGCTGTAGGTATGGTAAACGATCATACAAGTGACTGTTTTTTACATAAAAAATAATTTATAATGTCTTGTCTTAGTATGATCTATTGTATGGATTTGATCTGAATGGGTGATGGAAAATTTGCCACCTCTATTTCTTGCATGGATGGAAGAATTCAATTTCCTTTGGCAAAATGGATTAAAGAAAACTATTCTGTCGATTACGTTGATACCATAACAGAACCTGGAGTTGACAAGAAAATAGCAGAAGATTCTAGTCATGAATCAATAAAATCAAAAATTGGAATATCTGTAAATATTCATAAGTCTAAATTAATTGTTGTATCTGGACATTATGATTGTGCTGGAAATCCAGTATCTGATGAAAAACACATGTCTCAAATAAAAGATGGAGTTAAAGTGATTTCCTCTTGGAAATTTGATGCAAATGTGATTGGTGTTTGGGTTGACAAAAATTGGAATGTTGTTCTTCTATAATTTTTAATTAATTCTTTTCTTTAACTTTTCAAATATTTAGCAAGTTTTTTTAGTTAGTTAATCAAATAGTAATTGTAAATTATGAAAATCTCTAAAAATATGCAAAGTGGATTAAATAATCAAATCTTGTTGGAAGCAAATGCTTCAAATACATATTTGTCAATGGCCTCTTGGTGTGAAGTAACTGGATACGAGGGTGGTGCTAGTTTCTTTTATGCTCAATCCGATGAAGAAAGAACTCATATGCTAAAAATAATTCATTACTTAAACAACATGGGAATTTCTGCAAAAATTCCTGCAACTAAATTACCTACATCTGATTTTAAATCATTAGAATCAATTTTGAAATTGGCATTAAAAAACGAACAAGCAGTTACTTCTGCAATACACAAACTAGTTGAAATTGCATTAAAGGATAAAGATCATTCTACCAATGTATTTCTAGAATGGTTTGTCAATGAACAAGTTCAAGAAGAAACAAAATTTGAGACATTGATACAAAAGTTTGAATTGATTGGAAGAGATAAGATTGCTATAAACGAAATAGATAAAATTTTGGCATCATCTGCTACTGCAACAGCACCTGCCGAATCAGTCTAGCTCCATTCTCTAAAAATCTAATCATTTGTGTATTTTTTACATTTACAACCTTTCACAAGACATTTGCCATTTCCTTCAAAATGAATGGCATTGTCGTGATAACATCCAATTTTCATATTATTACATTTCATTACAAAATTCCTTGTTTATGTTGATTCTTTAATCTTGTTTGTCAGACAATTATAATTACACATCACACATATTGTCTATAATGGCAAATATCAAAAGTATAGGTCGTTTTTTTATTTTTATTATAGGTGGGCTTGTTGCTATTATTGTTGGTTCATTTATGATTCGTGGAACTATGCACATGTGGGATAAACCTGATTCTGACAAAAAATCTGATAAAAATAATGACTAAAAAACAAGTATGATGAATTGATTTTAGAAATGATGCCTGATTCTTCAATTAGAAAATCCCTTGAAGATTATGTCAAATTAAGAATTAGAGATGTTCCATCTGAAATTCATCAAACTTTTCCAAATGTTAAACAAATTTGGAAATGTGAAAACCAAGTTGATTTTCTTTATGGATATTATGTCGGAAAGATCGAAGAAGGAACATTACATTATTTACTTAAAGCAACTCGAGCATCGGCAGGTGGGTTTGTCGATGCTTTTGAAATTAGAGGTATTCTTGAAACATATAGAACAGATCTGAGAAATTCTATTGAGAAAGCACTCTCTTAGTGAAGTAGAAATACTACACTGTTCTAAATATTGACATGGTTGGACCTCAAGATGGTGGATTCGGTTTTGATCAATCAAAAAAATACACTAATGTTGAAAATATAGAGCAAGTATGTGTTCAATGCCAAGCTGGTCAACACAAAAAATGTTTGGTAAAGTCAAAACAACAAGAAAACTGTGAATGCGAACATTGCCTGATTTATGGATAATGCATTTCAAAATTAATTTAATTATTTCTATCTCTTATTATTATAAAATTTATTCTTGTGATTTTTTAATAATTGCGTAGATTCAATAAGTGTTGTTTTTAGTTAATTGATATGTCTAAAATTAAACAAATAATTGCATGGGTTGCAATTCTTGGTGGTGGTATTGGCTTTTTCTTTTTCTCATTATATGCCGTAGACTTTATGCGTTAAATTTGGAAATTATCTTTACTCTTTAGACTCTGTCTTTTCTTTTAGTTTTTCAAGTTCCTCTCTAGTTTGAGCATGTTCTCTGCGCTCTTTGTCTAATAGAACATGAAGTGTTTCTAACTCTTTTTCTGCCTTACTTAGTTTTGATTTTAATCCTCCAACCACCGCACTAGCAGCTTCGATTATGCCTTTAGTTGCTTTTTTATCTGTAATTTCTCCTTCAATGAATTCTTTTTCTTTAGAGGTGAAAATTCCAGTTTCACCATCGATATTTTCCTGTGTATTTTTTACATCATGTTTTGCATTATACAGTCTTGAAGTAATCTCTTCTAACTCTTTTTGTGCTTGAATCTGCTGTGCACGTATTTCATGTAATTCTGATTGCCCTTCAGTAATTTTTTCTTTAATATCCTCATACTCTTTTGTGATCTTTTCAAGTTCTTGATTCTTTTTTGTAAGGTTGATCTCTGCTCTGTCTATTTCCTCAATAATTTTTTTATTTTTATTGAATTTTTCTTCTGAATCATTTATTTTTGTTTTGATATTTTTGTATTCCAAGTATATTGTATCAAGTTCTAATTTTTTTTGATTTGATTCTCTCTTTATCTCCATTAATTTACTAGTTGCTTCATCGTATTCTTCTTTTACACTTTGTAGCTTTTTTGTAATATTGCCAATCTCTTCTTGTTTTGTTCTAAATTCAATTTGTAGTCCTTCTACTTCTGTTTCAAGTGATTCTTTTAGAACACTCTCTTCATTTTTTTCATATGTTTTTTCTTCTTGCTCCTTTTTCTTTCCAAAAAGACCCATGTTAATCTACAAAAATCTCCAAAAGATGAACCTTTCTTTAGTTTTTTGCTCTTGTGCGAATAAACTTGAGATAAAACCCAATTCCACCAATTACTATACCGCCAATCAATGCTAGCATTCCTAATTCTGGATTATCGGGATTAATGTTTGGTGCTAAAAATAACAATAATGCCCCAAATATGATTAGAGCAAAACTGCTACCTCCTCTTGATTTATTGTGCTCACTGTGTACCATTTTAGATATATTCTGAAATTGTTTTTGCGACTTTCTTTCTTCCGATATCTGTTATGAGTGGTCCAATTTTAGGTCCTCTTGATGTGCCTAGTATTATCTGATACAAAATTCTAAAGAAGTCTTTTGGTTCAACACCGTTTGATTTTGCAATTTGATATATTGTATTTTGAATGTCTTCTGGTTCTTCTTCTGCATTGAGTGCATCTACTAATAATTTTAAAACTTTTTTGGCTGATTCATCCATATCTACTTGTGTTTTTTCTTGCTGATCAAACTCATCTGCAAAATTTCCAGCTAATTCGATTAATTTTTCTATTTGTGGATCAGAATTTTTGATCACACCGTAATCTAATAGTTTTTTCATTACCATTTCCGTTCTGTTTTCTTTGAACATTTTTGCCAATTCCACTAATAATCTATAATTGACATGTATGCTTGGTTGTTTTGGAGGATTTAGTAAATTTACATATTCGTAGAGCCCCTTTGATTTTATTAATTTGGCCTCATTGTCAACCTTGATTTTTCCAAAAAATATGTCTTCTAATTCATTATACTCGTTCATCAATGATGGTATGTCTTCAAATCCTAACTCTCTTGCCCCTGTAATTCTTTTGTAAAGTAGTAACAATATTGATTTTGGACTTCCAAACTCCATCCATTTTTGTCCTGTAACCACATTTCCTAATGATTTTGAAATCTTTTTTCCGCCTTTATCCAAAAACATTTCATATTTTACATGATGCGGATGTGGAAAATTTAAAATCTCATCTGAGACCCAGTCGTTTACTTTTACTGAATCCATGATGTCTTTTCCATACGCTTCAAATCTAATATCAAATGCTGCCCATCTTGCTGCAAATTCTACTTTCCATGCTAATTTGCCAAGATCTTTTGTGATGTCTGCTTCTCCATCGTGTCCACAACCTTTGATCGTTTTTGAGCTAATTTCTGCGTCATGACACTTGTATCTCACCTTCTTCTCATTTTCTAGATACTCAAATGCTTCTGCCGTGTAAAGCCGGTCACAATTTGAACATACTGGAAAGTATGGTAAAAATTTCTGATATTTCTCTTGTCCTACCAATTCTGAAATTTTATCTCCTATCTTTGCGCTGTTTTGTAAAATTGTATGAATTTGTTCTTTTAGCAATCCATTTTTGTAGGTATCTTTTGCTCTTCTGAATTCATATTTAATTCCCATTTTGTCCAGTCCATCTAAAAGAATACTGCTCATGTGCATTCCATATGACTCATGACAACCGTAAGGGTCTGGAATCAACGAAACTGGTTTAGCAATGTGTTTTTCTAAATCATCTGGAAATCCTTCCGGAATTTTTCTCAATCCGTCTAGATCATCTGAATATGCAATTAATTCTGATTTGAATCCATAATTTTCTAATGCAAGTTTTACTCCATATGCCCTAACTGCATCTCCTAAACTTCCTATATGTGGAACTCCTGAAGCACCAAGTCCGCTTTCAACTCTTAATAGTTCTAAACTTCTACCAAGAGTTTTTTCTCGCTCTAGTAACTCATGAGCTAATTTATCTATCCAAGTTCCCTTGCCGAAAATTTCTTGTTCTGACATGTCTATTCTTTATTCAACGATTTTGTCATGTATGGCCCATATAACGAATACCCTATTTTCTGATAATATTCTCTTGTTCCTACAGCGCTAATTACTAGTAGTTTTGTAGCATCAAATTCTTCTTTGGAAATTTTTTCAGCCTCTTTCATTAAATTTTTCCCCAATCCTGAATGCTGAATCTCATTTTCTCCTTTTTCACCAAGCTTCAATGATTTACCATAAACGTGTAATTCTCTTACAATGCAAGAATTATCTTCAATTTCTTTTCTATGTGCAAGGTTACTTGGTTTTCTTAATCTTAAAAATCCATAAATTGATTCATTTGAATCTTCATATGACAAAAATACTTCTTTTCCTCCCGATGAATCGTAATTAATTCTGTTTAATTTAATATCTTGTTCACTAGTTTTTTTGTTTGACAAACCTGCCTCTCTACATCTAATGCATTTGCATGAAATACCTTGTTTGTTTAGATTTTGTTGTACTATCTGTCTGAGATTTCCTGATTTTGGGCCTGCTATGATCTCATTTGGTGATATCTCTCTTTGAACTCTCATTATTCTGACCCATTTTGGAACATTTTTCTTTACTTCGGTTAAAACTTTGATCATATCATGATCCGAATATGGCGCGTATTTTCCTCGTTTGTATTCCTCATAGAGTGGTGTATTTTCAATTACTAGTGATGGGTAAATTTTCAACATGTCTGGTCTAAGTTCTGGGTCTTCAAACAATTTTTTAAAATCTGCAATATCTCCTTCTGGTGTCATTGTAGGAAGTCCGGGCATCATATGTGCTACAATTTTATATCCTGCATCTTTAGAAATTTGAAATGACTCTGTAACATCATTGTAATTATGCCCTCTGTTAACAATTTGGTATACTCTGTCTTGTAGTGATTGAACTCCTATCTCTATTCTAGTAATCCCGTAATATAACATCGCATCAACATGTTTTTGCTTGCAATAGTCTGGTTTTGTTTCAATTGTAAATCCAACGTTTCTTATTTTTGCATGTTCATTGTTTAATTTAGCTTCTTCCAAATTTTTTGAATCAATTCCATTTAATGCATCATAGCAAGATTTGATAAAATTTTCTTGATAGTCTTTTGGCATGAACAAAAATGTGCCTCCTACAATTACTATTTCCATTTTAGATGGATCATGTCCAAAAGCAATTAATTTTTCAATTTTTGATATTATCTGTAGTTTAGGATCATATTCATTTTGTATTGCGTTAAGTGTTGATGGCTCTTTTCCAGTGTAGCTATTTGGCGAATTGAATTCTATTCCGCCTGGACAATATGTACATCTTCCATGAGGGCATGCATAAGGTTTTGGCATCAATGCAATTACTGATACTCCAGATGCCGTTTTGATTGGTTTCTTTAACAGCACTTTTTGTAATTTAAAAAAATCAGCATCTTTTACAGTTGAAAGAATTTCATGATTTCTTGGAATTCTTTCTAGTGCGTATTTTGCACATATTTTTTTAATTTCTGCCTTTACTTGTTTTTTAGTTGGTTCTTTAATTGTCAAAAGGTTCTGTGTTATTTCAGTACACGCAGTTGAAAATAACACATCTAGTTTATTCATATTTGAAATCATATCTAATTGAACATAAATTCGTTAAATAATCTTGGGACGTTAGATGTCTAATTTTGTCTGAAAATTCATTCTTTTACTCTGTTTATTTATGGCAGATTATTTGCTTGTGGTTCTGCTCCTTCTTGTCTCTGTTCTTTTTTATATTCTATCTTTAACCAGACTGGTGTTATGATTGTAGTTACTGCTACCATAATCACGATGGTAGAATACACACTTGATGTTAAAATTCCTGATGCTACTCCTACTCCTGCCACAATCAAACCTACTTCTCCTCTTGATATCATACCTATTCCAACTTTCATTCCTTTTGATTTGCTTTTCAAAAACATCATTGCTGGAAGTCCACATCCTAGTAATTTTGTCGCAATCGCTATTGCAATAACTATTCCACTGAGATACAATATCTCTGCGTTTACCTGTCTAAAATCAACTTGCGCACCAATTATTGCAAAGAATAATGGTGCAAAGATTAATCCTATTTGATGTGCATAGTTCTCGACTTTTTCAAATACCTTGGTAGTTGATAATGCCATACCTACTGCAAATGCTCCTACTATTGGTGACAGTCCTATGGATCCTGCAAGTGCAGCTGCTCCAAAAAATGATGCTGTTGCAATTCCTTCTACACTTCCTTTAGCTTTCCATAATCTTGGTGTGATGACTTTTGGCATAATCCAAACAGCTGCTATGAGCATTGCTGCAAAGAACCCTAACACTTGCAAAATTTTTATTGTTACATCTGAAATATCAATACTATCTACTCCCCCAGGACCATTTGCAATTGATATTACCACTGACAGTACTGCTATAGCTAAAATGTCATCAACTACTGCTGCTCCGATAATTAGACGTGCTTCTGTTGATTTGAGTTTTCCAAATTCGCTTAATACTTGAACTGAAATTGCGATACTTGTTGCTGTAAGTGCTGTTGCAATAAGCATTGATTGCAACGCATCAAAACCAAACATCTGAAACACTATCAGTCCTACCGCAAATGGAACTACCACTCCTAATGTTCCAACTGTAAACGACGCTTTTCCGCCTTTTAGGAATTCCTTTGGAGTCATCTCAAGTCCAGCCATAAACAAAATTACTATTGCTCCGATCTCTCCTAGAATTTTTATCTCGTTGTTGATGTTGACTAGTGATACTCCACCAGACCCAACAATGTATGCTCCGAGTGCAAATGGGCCAATTACCATTCCTGCTATTAATTCTCCTAATACAATAGGAAGTTTAAGCCTAAGAAACAACTCCGCCATTATTTTTGCGGCAAAGAGTAGGATTCCTACTCCTATGATCGTTTCAATAAAATGTGCTTCTGCTGCCATCTGTTCTCTATTTTTGTTGATATATTGCTAATATAAGGCGATATTTGGTTGAAAATTATTTCGTATTTGTCTAATTATGTGATTTTTGATGAATTCACAAAAACTCCTTTTTTGGATACTATTTCTCCTATTTCTTGAGTTGCAATTTTATATTTTTTAAAAATTGATTTTATTCTTGATACTTGATCTTTTGGAGATATGATGCAAAACCCTATACCCATGTTAAATGTCTTGTACATCTCTTCTGGTTTTACTCCTTGCTCTTCGATTAATCCCATTATTGGAGGTATTTTTGGTAAACTGTCTATATTGTATCCTATTTTTTTGAGTCTCATTAGTTTTGTAAATGCTCCTCCTGTGATATGAGCTAATCCGTTAATCTTGCATTTTTGAATGCTTTCTAAAACAGGTTTTACATAAATTTCTGTTGGCGTCAATAATGCGTCCCCTATGGCTCCAACTCCCTTCACTTTGTCTTTTACAGAATATTTTGATAGCAGAGCTTTTCTTGCAAGTGAGTATCCATTTGAATGGATGCCACTACTGTTTGCTCCAATAATTACATCTCCTGGTTTTATTTTGTTACCCAACACAATATCTTTTTTTGAAACAAGACCTACTACCATTCCTGCTAAATCAAATGAGAATTCTTTTCCTGTAAGAACATCCGGCATTATTGCTGTCTCTCCTCCTACAATTGGTAATGCTGACTTCTTTGCCCCATTAACTAATCCTTCTACAATTTTTTTAAAGATTATCTGATCATTTTTGTTTGCAGCAATATAATCTACAAATGAAACTGGAGTTGCACCGATACATATTATGTCATTTACATTCATTGCAACACAATCAATTCCTATAGTGTTGTATTTTTTCATCATATTTGCAATTACTACCTTTGTCCCTACGCCGTCTGTATGTGTAGCTAGTAATTGTCCTCCTGGAATCTCTACAATTCCTGCATAATGTCCAAAACCATGTGTTATCTTTGCCATTTTTTGGAGTTTGTGTGTGGATTCAATCAGTCTGCCTATTGCTGCCTGACTTTGTTTAATTTTGGTAATATCCACGCCTGCATCTTTGTAGGTTAAACCCATAGTTTCATGCGTATTTGCTGTGAATAAAAGAATTTGCCTGCCATATGGCTTACATGTACATTCCAGAAAATTCTTCTCTATGCTTGACATATTTTTGAGATAATTCGTTAAATTCAGAATGAATTCTCTCTTTTTCTTTCTCCAAACTACTAGTGTCTATTTTCATATCGTAGAATCTGTTTAATGCTTCTATCAATGTAGATGCCGCTATAGGATCCGGTGATGTTTTATTTGCTTTTGCAAGTAATGCCACTCCTTGAATTTTTCTTACAATACATTCGTTTAAAATTCCTCCTGGAATTCCAGTAATGAATCCTTGTGGGATCATGCTGATATCTTTATCTGCCATCATTCTTACCAAATCTTCTTTTGCTGCACAATATGCTTTATCATCATGTTCTTCACTTGGAATTCCATCAAGAATTACAATTTCTTTTGATCCTTTTTTTTCTGACCAATCTAAAATAGCTGAAACCAACGAATACAATCCCTCCATTCTTAATGTTATTTCACAAATTATTGCACATATTGTTCCATCTTTATTTGCATAAAATCTAAAAGGATGACGCAGTCTTCCTTTCATAAAAACAGTTGATGGTGGAAGATATTTTGATCTCATCAATCCAATTTCTTCCATCTTTAATTCTTCGATGATGTGGCTGATTGAAAGTGATCCTACCAGACCTGCTCCAACAAATCCTGCAAATATTATCGGACTGTTTAGTTCTACTTTTTTTATTTCAAATACTTCTGCTTCTGGAAATCCATCTGCCACTCTCTACGTCGATTATTCTGTCTAATTACTTTTATGAATAGGGATCTTGTAACAATATTTTTAGACGTCTTTGATAATTAGAAATATCTGATTATAGTTTAATCTATCTAACTTTAATTGCTTTCGAACTGATGTGATAGGTTATTTTTTAACCACAACCATGAAATCTTCTATCTTTTTAGGATTACATATTTTACACATGTAAAGTACTTGTTTTTTATACCCTAGATTCAAAACATAATTAGCGATAATACTTTGAAAAATAAAACTGCAACGAAATTTCTTATCATTACGGGCATTGTCCTAATTGGAATTGCAATTGTTTTTAGCTTTAATTCAAATGATGAAAAATCTGTGCCAGCAGACACAACAACTAATACAAGAATAGTAGAATGGCGCCATGTTCATGGATTAGGTGTCGATCCTATCGATTCTAGTATTTTGTATATTGCAACGCATGGGGATTTTTACCAGAGCAGAAACGGTGCACCGCCAGTAAAAGTAGACAAATTAAGAGCAGATTACATGGCATTTAATGCCCCACATGACAAAGATTCTCCTCTATATGCTAGTGGACATCCATCAACTGGTGGAAACACTGGATTAATCAAAAGTGTTGATGGTGGGATAACTTGGCAATCTGTTGCCAAAATTTTAGAACCTCCTGTTGATTTTCATGCAATGACATTAAGCAAGAGTGATCCAAACTTGATTTTAGGTTTTGACAGTGGTGGAAGAGGGCTATTCAAAACCATTGATGCTGGAAAGACTTGGAAAACTTTAGAATATCCAGAATACATCTCTGCATTGACAATTTCTCCAACTGATTCTCAAACAATATTTGCAGGAACAGGAAATGGAATATTCAAGTCAGATGACGGTGGTAATACTTGGGCAAACATTGCATATCAGGGATTAGCCATATATGCTATGAATTTTGATGATGATGGAATTTTATTTGCTTCAGTAAACACGTTTGGATTAGTTCGTTCAAATGATCTTGGAGTGACTTGGGAAGACTTGCCAAACATTGATCTTACAATTACCAGTATTGCCTTTGATTCACCAAGCAAAATACTATACATAAGCGGATTTTCATCTGAAGGGTATCAGGAAGTTTACAAACTTTCTTACGATATAACACAGTATGAGATAATTGGCACTAACAAGGGACTTTGATTGAATTAATTACTAATCTTTTACAGCGAATGTAAAATGATATGGTAGATGTCTATCTGGGAAAATAAAATATTACTGCAACTCCTACAAGAACAATTATCGAACCTATTATCTCAAACCTATCTGGCTTTTTCTTATCAATCCAATAACCCCAAACTATTGATGATACGACAAAAATTCCACCGTATGTTGCATAGACTTTACCAAAATTTGCAGGTTGCATTGTCATGACAATTCCATATGAAAACAAAATCAATGCTCCAACCAACCCAAATATCTTTCCCTTGTGATCTCGCAATACTTTCCATATAAGATAACCTCCACCAATTTCCAATAACGATGCAAACAAAAATAATCCCAAAGTAGAAAAGATTACTTCGACCAAACCTTTTCTCCTTTTCTTGGGTAGTAGAAAATTATCAAGACGCCAATCACTGCAATAACAGTTCCAATAATGTCATAGTTGTCAGGATTTATGCCGTCAATTAACCATCCCCAGAATACAGACATTACAATAAAGACTCCTCCATAAGCTGCATAGACTCTATGAAAATGAGTTTTCTGAAATGTTGGAACAATTCCATACAAAAACAATACAAAACCACCAACTGCACCTAACATCCAGCTAAAGTCTTCACGTAACCAAAGCCAGACTAGATACCCCCCGCCAATTTCACAGAGACCAGCTAGAAAAAATAATAGAATTGAAGTGAAAATATTTCTTGAATTATTGCCCATTTTACTACAGAAATGGATGAAAGTTTCTATGCTATAACTACTTTAGAGAAAATAGTTTGGAATCAAAGAAAAAACAATTTTGTGGGTATTGTTCTGAGGATACATGCTTACTAGATTGTGAAATATGCAATCCTAAAAAAGACAATGGTAGTAATTGTGACTAACATGTTGTATTTTCTCCATCATTTAACATGTTCCAAAAATCGAATGCAGTATATTTCTCTGATACTGAATATGGAATTCCAATGATTGTTGTTTGAAAATGTGTTACCACATTCATTTTTCTTGGATCAATCCTAATCGTAGTATCACTTTCGCTAAATAGGTGATCAAAATGCATGAATAGGGTTTGAGAATATTCCATTGAATCTGAGACATATTTTCCATTTGATTCAAGTACTGAGTACGGGCTAATACTTGCAGAATTAATTATGTATGTTCCTAAAAGTTTTTCCTCAAAATATATTGCTATATCTAATTCATTAAAATTTGCTGGAAAAAAAGAATTATTACATACGTTGATTTTTCCATCTATTGTATTAAATGAAAAAAATCTAAAAAGATTATCCCTTCCACCAAGTTCCAGTTGGTCTAAAGCATATACATTTAGAAGTGAATACCCCACTGTCCCAATTATAATTAAAATTGCAATAATGCCTACTGTATTTTGTTTATTCATTTTTAATACCATTGACAAACTCAAATATTAATAATGAAATCATGCTGACAAAATCAACGCTGAGTTGTTTTTCTAAATTTGAATCAGTCAATTAACATCCTTAATTTCATATAAAAATCAGATAACTTTGATTGTAACATAAGTGGATACTGATACATCTGGAATTTGGGTTCCTAGTAAAATCTTGTAGCTTCCTTGGTGGGCATTTTCGTCAACAAAAATAGTTACAGGTATTTGCATTGCTTGTTCTGAAATGTGTGTCGGTTCTAATTTTGTATTAATTTTAATCAGTTCAGAATTTGAGTTTCCAAATAAAACTACGTTCATACTTTGGCTTGTTTGAGGTGTTACAGTCACCAAAATTTCTTGTTGTTCTCCTTGTTTGATGACAATCTCCCCTTTTTCTGTTTCAAGTGAGATTGGAATTTTCACTGAGGTATCTAAGACTCCGATATTGTTTTCTACCCATTCTGTAAACCATACTTGTTTATCTTTAAAGGTAAATCCAAAACTTTGGGATATCCCACAATCAGTTAGCTCTCCACAATCTGACCAAGTGGGATTCTTTGATGGGATGTCATATTCAATTAATGATTCAGAATTTGGATTAAACACTGCCAATCTATTTCCTGTCTGCTGATTAAACCACAAGTTACCTTCTGAATCAAATGCATTCCAATATGGGCGAGTAATTGGAGTTTTAATCAATCCTGAAGCATTACCATAAGTCAAAATGGACGGCTTTGAAGTGGTATACTCTAACACTTTTTTAGTGTCTGGACTGAATTTGTAAAATGAACTTCCTGCAGTATCTGCAATCCAAATATTCCCTAATGATCCAACAGAAACACCATTTGGTGCTTGAATTGAATCTGGAAGAGTATGCTGTTCCACTTCTTGTGTGATGGAATTTGTTTTAACAAGAATTACCTCTTTTTGATATTTCCACATTACAAACCAAATGTTTCCTTTATCATCAATAACTGCTTGACTTGTAAAGAATCCTTCAGGAATTGAAATAGTAGCGTTAGTAAATTTACCTTCATCTAATTTTTCATGATTTAAGATAACAATTTGGCTTCCTGTAAAATCATTAATCACAAAATTGTCATTATACAGTCCAATTTTCTGTGGAAATGATTTTTTTGTTTTTGCGGGAATTTGGAACTTTGAATATTTTTCTTCAGAGATTGAAAATTTCCACAATGATTCGTTTTTTTCATCAGTAAACCAAATTTCATTATCTTCTGTATATGCTATCCCCCACATCATTGATGCACTATTTAATGACCATTGATCATTGTGATACTCTGTAAATAATTTTGATTCAGGATCAAACTTTGCAACTTTACCAGTATTTGTCTGAGTAAACCAAATTTTGCCTTCAGCATCAGAAATTATAGAAAGAGGCTGAGAACAAGGCGTGGGAATTTCAAACTCTTTGATATATTGATTTGTTTTTGCATCTGAACTTCCGCAATGTTGCAACCTTTCATTAGGACTGTAATTGTCCGCAGGAGTTCCAGTTAATTCTGGCATCACATTTGTTTCTGTTGTTTGTGAAATAGCCTCTTCAGGTAATTCATTAAAAACAATAATGACAAATAGGGTAGCAATCAAAAAAACTGTTCCTGCTACAAAATATAGATACTTTTTCACAAATCAAACTAGTATTGCCTAGTTATAACTTCTAATTATGTTTGATAGTTCTACCAATTTTAGTTATCAAGAATCTGTTAATATCTAGCTAAACATTCTATATCTTGATTTTTTTGATTATTTGATCTAGATCTTAAACGAAGCTTTGTCTGACAACATGGACATCGTAAATCTTGTGAAATTATAAAAATCGAGCATTGAGTACATCTTTTTTGTCCATTTCCGTATCTAGAACTTCCATTCATATGTCTTGATTTAAAATGTGAGCATATTCCTTTACACAAATTCATGTTGAGTAATTCATCTCATTATCCATTAATTAATGCTAATCTTGTTTGATAGTTCTACCAATCATTTTTAGTAGGTGAAAAATTATCTAATATCGTGCAAAAAACTACTCTTAATAATAAACAAAAATTCAATATTCTTATTTTAATTACTGGCGTGCTTATGGCAATTAGCATACCTGTCTTTTTGCCTCATTTTCTTCATGGTCATGGAGTTCATACAGGGATTCACCTAGCCAGCATCTCACTTGGTTCTTTTCTTTCTGTTATAGGAGTGATGACATATCTAGAATACAAAACAAAAAGATTGTTGTTAGTGTTTTTTGCATTTGCAACTATAACAATAGCTGAAACATTATCTGCACTAAATATCATATTTTTGTTTTGGGCATCTTATTCAAGTATTGACTCTGTAATTACCCATTTGCTGATACTTATGATGTTGACCTTTTTTTCTATAGGGATTTTTAAGAGAGATTGATATGATGATAAAATCACTCAAAAGAAAAACTATTCTGCAAATAGTGGAATCAAATCCAGGCGTGGGGTTTGTCGATATTCAAAAACATACAGGTTATGCTAACGGAGTTCTTAGTCATCATTTGAAAAGATTGGAAAATGAAGGACACATTAGGATAAAGCATGGAAAACGTAAGATTTGGATATTTTCTTCTATTGTGAATACTGATAATGATAATCTTCTAATTTTTTTTAGAAAAGAAACATGTCAAAAAATTCTGCTTTTTCTTTTAGATGTTAAAATTGCAACCTTTAGTCAAATACGTGATGCAGTTGAAAAAAGTCCTAGTACAACTTCAGTTACTATGAAAATGTTGCTTGGAGAAAAATTGATAAGAAAAATTTATGGATTTCCTTTAAAATATGAATTAGAAAATTACGAAAAAACTTTACAAGTAATTGAAACAATAAAACCATCTAATGTTGATGTACTAAAAGACAGATTTGCAGATACTTTCTCTTATTATTGATTTTTTAATTCCAATTAATGGTAGAACTATCAAACAACAGAGACATATAATTTAGTGATCTAGTAGATTGCAAACAATGTCTGATTTTATAAAAAACAACAAAACTACAATTCAAGTGTTTATTCTGATAATATCGATAGGGTCTGGTCTGCTTGTTTATCTTACATGGTATGTGTCACCTGACGAGATTACTGAAAGAGTTAGAGTAATTGCAAATACTGAAAATGGATGTATCGTTGAAACCATGGATAACTTTGCAATAAACATTGGTTCATGTGATGCACAATCTGGAGAAACCATAGTTGCTACATATGATGCAAAAATTAAAGAACGCGCACTACTGATGAATCCTACAGGTTAGTTACATATTCAACATGAAATGACGTTCCAAATGTTGTTTTTTATAAAATATAACATACTAGTAGAACTGCCAAACAAACTGTATCATTATTAAAGTCATCTTAGAGTTTTATCATATTGACATCTATTACACGTTTGAGATTTTTTGGATTTGTGATATTGAGTGTTTTTGTGTTTATTATTTTTGATGCAAATTCCATTTCTGATTCTTACGCTGAAGAGATCACAATTAACATTCCATTTGGAGCATATAGTCCCGAATTAAATACGCCTGCTGAGGTGTGGTATGATCCCCCAGTTGTATCTGCTACAGTTGGAGATACAATTACTTGGATAAATAACGATAAGGAAGGTCATACTGTTACAAGCGGACAAGGTTCTGGAAGATTTGGTTGGATGAACAATGATTTTGGAATTTCTGATGGTTTGTTTGACAGTGATAGATTCATGCCAGGTGAATCTTGGTCATACAAATTTGAAGAGTCAGGTACTTTTTCTTATTATTGTACAATTCATCCGTGGATGGATGGCGTTATAACAATTAAAGAATCTGTATTAGATTATCCTCATGATGCATTTGGAAATAAGATAGAGTCATTTCCAGTTATCAAATTCACCCCTGACAATATTATTGAGGTAGATCTTACGTGGGAACCAAATGTTATCAAAACACATGAAAAAGTACAATTCATCTATCAATTTTATAGTCGTGCAACAAATGCAAATCTTGCCAAAATGCAGTATGACTTTGTTTTAATTCAAAATGGCAAAGAGATCTATCGCGATACTGGACTTACACAGATTGGCGGGGACTATCGAAATTTTGTATTTGATAATACTGGCTCAATTATAATACGATTTGAGGGAATAGAAGGTACCGCAGGCACGATTAGTGATAAAACCATTGATGTCACCACATCAAAAGCTGCAAGAACTACTGAATTTTCTACTATTGTTTATGAGAACCAAGAAAAAATGGATCATGAGCAAATGCAAATCAAACCTGCACAGCGTTTGGAACTTTATTATGGATTGTATCCGATAATCATTTTAGTTCCAGGTGTGCTTTTTATTATCGCATTATTTTGGATGAAAAAATCAAAAAAGAATTCATCCCAGAACACATCTAGTTCCACACCGATTTAACATGGATAGTACACAAGAACTAAAAATTGTACGATGGAGTATCATCATTACAATCGTCATTAGTGTAATGAGTTTAGTAATTCATGATTTGATATATTTTCAGACACATGAGAGTACTCCTTTAGATACCGCATTTATAGAATCTGGATTTGGTAAAATTTCATTTTCTAATAAGGTTCAAAGCTATTCGATCTCAAATGATATTTATCAAGACTATGAATTGGGATTTCAAATTTTAAAACCAAATGATGCTTGGAAAGTAATACCAATGTCTGATAGCATGAATGATGAAAGTATGGAGATTCTAAAAACTAAAGGTTTCCTTGATGGGATCTATTTGGAGCAAAATAACGAAAAGCATTTCATGATTGCTGTTTTTGATGTTTCACAAAAATCATCTTTTGAACTGGCAAATTATGTCGATACACAAATTGAAACTATGAAAAATATCGCCGATGTGGATATTCAAATCAGGCAAGTATCTCAATCTAATGATTGGGCTATTTTTGGAGCACATGCTCACTCTGAAAATATAGATGAATATGGCGAACAGCTTTTGTATTTAGAAAATAATCGACTATACATGCTTCAATACACTGGTCTGTCTCCATCAGAGATGAAGACAGAAATAAAATCAGAATATCGCTCAATACTTGATTCTTTTAAAATACTGGGATGATTGTATGTCCAAATTAGTAATGAAACATGCCTATTTTGGGTTGATTATGATATTGGTTGTAATATCTAGTATACCATCTCAAAATGTTTCTGGACATGGATTAGGAGGCGAGACTCATCCTCCAGTAACACTTGATGGACGTGATGTGACTTTGTCAATTAACATTTCCCCATCTACATTTGATCTCAATGATTTGGAAAGATACATCACAATTAATCTAAATGAATCAAAAAGTCAAGGAGTAGTAGAACACGTTACCCTTATGTTTGAATTAAAAAAAGATGGCGAAAGAATTTTCAGAAGAATGTTTCATGATGACTTGGGCAATCTAACCATTAAAGTAATTAATGATGGTTCAGATGAAATAAAAATCAAGGGAGATTTATCACCTGCTCTTGAATCATGGATGAGAACTGCAACAGAGCCAGTAACAATGACAGGTTCAGTTTTTAATTCAGGTGGGTTATATGAATACAAAATAGAAATCTTAACTGCTGATTCGGATTTTAATTTTCTTGACAAGAGACTAGAATTGATAGGGGCAATCAGTCTTGCTGAACACAATACGTATACAGTAGTTGATTCTGAACAAGCATCTCATATAGTAAATATAATTTCATATTTTGATAAAATTGAAAACTTTGAGTTTAATTCAAACAAAATTTCATTTTCAATGCCTTTTGATTGGAATCAAGATCTTGAACAGATAAGTGTAGTACATCAAGAAGTTAGAATTCCAGAGGGGTTTTCGGAATTTCTCCATACAAAATATGATGTTAAAATAAATAATATTGTGATAAAAGATGATGCTGTAACTATAGATGATTATTCATCAGACGGTAGAACAGTTCACGTTGTGATGAATCAAGAAGATCTAAAACAAATCAAAGAACAAGCAAAACAAAAATCAGATTCAGACATGTATTTTGAATTGGGTTTAAGCAATGATGTTGTTTTACCTTTGGTAGCAACCACTCCTGACATTAGATATCAGGCGTATCTATCTTGGAAGCCAGAAATAATCAGAGCTGGGGAGGATATAACCTTCTTTTTAGAAACAAAAGAACTGTTTACAGACAAATCTACCAAGAACATAGAATATGAGGTAGACATGTCATCAAACGGCACTTCTATCTATCACGAACGTATTTTTGGTTCTGTAAATTCTGAAACTTTAGATAAATTTCAATTCAAATTTCTTCCTGAACACATTGGAACCGTTAAATTAGATATATCAGACATTGGGGGAAATTCTCTTTCAGATGTTAATTTTTTGTTAGTTGTGAAGCCTCAAGAAATTACAAAATTTCCAATTACATTGGAAAGTAAATCAAATACTTTGGATGGACAATATTTAGTTGATCTTACATGGTTTCCAAACACATTAGGTCTTGGAGAATCAGAATTTGTTATGACCTTTTATGAAAAAGACTCCAAACTGCCAGTAAGAGGTGCAACGTATGATTTTGTGTTACTCAAAGATGGTTCTGAAATATATCGCAAATCTGGTATCGCAAATGCAGGTGGCACATTTGAAAACTTTGTATTTGTGGAAAAAGAAACAGGAGATCTTACCATAAGAATTGAAAATATTGCTGGAACTGATGAATATGTTGAAATTCCAATTAATGTTACACCAGAATTTCCACTAGGAATTTCAATTATGTTTATGATAATAATTTCAATACTAATGATATCAACAAAATATGTTAAAAATTTTCAATATAATGTATAAACAAACAACATTTACAATAGATGTTTTAGAAAACTAGTAGAACTACCAAACAATCTATTGATTATTAAAGTTTAGAATTTTTTGTTATGTGTGGTGGAATAATCTAAAAATGAATATGTGCAAAGGAATCTGTGAGCAATTCAAAGCCAAAGACTTCAAGGGAAAAATTAGATATGAAATAGGTCAGAAACACTGCTCAAAGTGTTCTATTTTCATACTTTATCCAGAAATAAGATGTCCTTGCTGTAATTGTGTTTTACGCATAACGCCTAGATCAAACAGATGTAGAAAAGATTTTCAGGAAAGAAAAAACAACTAACATAACAAAAAGATACATGGAAATAACAAATAGAATTACTTTAATTCAAAACTCTATTAAAAAATAAGATCATGGCATCATATTATTGCCCATCATATTTCCCATCATCGTTGAATTATTCATTCCCATCATGTTCATCATTTGTTGATTACTCATCATGTGGTTCACCATTCCTTGATTCTGCATCATCATGCCCATCATCTGATCTCTCATTGCAGGATCATTCATCATGTTATTCATCATTGGTTGCATCATGGTACTCATGTGCTGATTATTTCCCATCATCATGTTGTGCATCTGGGTCATAGATTGTGGGTCATTCATCATAGTACTCATCCATTGATTCATAGCATTTGGATCATTCATCATGGTTTGATGCCATCGATTCATCATTGCAGGATCATTCATCATTTGTTGCATTTGCTGTGGGGTCATGTGCATATAGTTGAAAGTCGAGGTATTTTGAGAAATACCATAACCAATTCCAATTCCTACTACTAACACACCAACAATAATCCCAATGATTACGTACTGACTTGTCATAAAAAACCTGATGCACTCTCAAATATATGAAATTTGACGATATTCATTGTTGATTCTCACTTCACAGATTCTTTCATGTCATTTCTCGCGTCTTTAATTATTGAGAATGATGAATGAAGAAAGAGACTTGCAATTATGCCAGCTACTATGAGATCGGGGTATGATGTTCCTGTCAAAAATACAAAACCTGCACCAACTATCACCAAAATATTACCTAACGCATCGTTACGACTAAAGAGCCATACTGCACGTACATTAGCATCACCTTTCCTATGTGGAAGTAATATGATAACTGCAATTACATTAATCAAAAGTGCACCAAAGCCAAAGATCCCCATCAATCCAGCTTCAGGAACATGCAGAATTTGTGTGCGATATATTGTATAACCAAGTACTGCTATTCCCATTACACCAAGAAAAATTCCTTGTAGAAGAGCTGAGCGAGCACGCAATTTCAACCCCCAACCTATTGCAAGCAATCCTAAGAATGTGATTGAACCATCACCTAGAAAATCAAGTGCATCAGCTTTGAGTGCTTGAGAATCTGCTAAAAATCCCCCAACCATATCTGCAATGCCATATCCTACATTGAGTAAAACAACTAACCATAATGCCCTACGATATGCAGGTGTTATATGGGAAAGATCTTTTGGTAAATCATCATCGTCTGGCATTAATTTTCTCTCTCAAGATTTATAATATTTCAAAACTATTTTTATCTCCATCTATGATGGCAATCATTACATTCCCATTTTTCATTTCTAGTCACAATACATCCGCCCAAAACAATCTCTTTTCTATCTAATCTCTCTTCAATTTCTCTCATATCTGCTGGCAATCCCCAAAGAATCTTTGCATGATTGATACTTTCACAATTAGGACACTGTCTTTTCATTTCTAGAAATGGATACCTTCTATGGCATCGCCCTTCACAGACTTGCAAACAGGACAACTTGCGTTGTTTCTATTATTTGTCCTAGAAAATATACATCCACAATCTACACATGCCTTAACATCGGAACGTAAAACTACCATGAATTAATTATGTGATTCTCAGTATTATGCATTTTTCTTGATTTCAAGGTGTAGCAGTTTGTTTGGTTGAGAAAATTTTGTCTCAAAATGCTTAGGAATCAGGACTGTAATTCCTATTTTTAATCTGCTGAATATCTGACTTGAACTGCAATAATCGAAGTTTTAGTTGTCTGTCTTTCTCCTCTTGTTGTAAGTCAAGATGGGAAAATTGTTTACACAGAGAACCATAGTATCCGATTTTTGTCCACTTACCTTCAATCCTTACGTATGCAGAAAGTGTAGTGCAGGAATCATCATCGCATGAATTGTTTTTTTCACAGTGATAATTTCTATAGACCATTATTTGTCCTCTCTCCCGTGTAAATCGATGCTAAATTGCCTGCCAAATCTTTGTAGATTGTTCCTAAATTTGGTGTAGATGATTCTTTAAGATCAACAAGATACGCTTCAATTCTGTCTAATGTATTTGGCATGTCCACAATTCTTTGTGCCCCCTGAATGGTATGGACTTCCCAGTCAGCATCACGTCCCTTTGAGCGATTCATTATTGCGTTATCAAATCTAATCTGACTTGCACCTGTGGTGCTAAGAAGTGAAGATGCAATCGGAGATGGAATTGCAATTTCGGGTTTTCCAGTACAGTATCCGTCAGAAAGTTTTACTTTGAAATGGCGTTGTAGGTACATAACAACCCCATATGCTTCAATCATTGCTCTGTGATATGCTTCATTAAGATCAATACCAAGCGTGTCTGTTATTGTTACTTCAAATTTGTAATCAGATTTTCCTACTATCAAACGAGTGGAACGGAAATTCAGAATTGCATGGTAAATCTTTACATTGTTTCTTAATTTTTGTTTTTGAGATATTAGTTGTTCCTCTAGTAGACTACCGCCTTCTTCAACTAGAAATGTAACTTTCATGTTTTCAATGCGAATCAACTGTTTGTTTTTGTACCGCTCGTACTGGTCGTGAATTCTTTTACCAGATTCAGTTAGGAAATAATTCCCTTTGGAAGGTTGTCTGAGAACTCCCTCTGCTATTAATTTCTTGAGCCAATAGGTCAGGTTTTGCTTGGAAATGCCCATGTCTATTGTTAGTACTTTAGGTGATGTCCCACCATAACGTATTGCAGATAGTAGTTTATACCCCTGATCTAAAATTTCACTCTTTAATTTTTTACCATCTATGTTTTTCTTTTTTCTTATATCTTGAGATTTTACTAAAGATTGCTCTACATCTACACTGCTCACTGCCATCTTTTTCAAGAAATAACCTCCATTGAAATCTCAAATTTTTTACTCTCTAGTTCATAGCAATCTTGACAATACTCTACTGTGAATTTCTCATTAAATCCACCATCATATACTACTCTGATTTGTTTTCTATTATTACAATCACACTCGTAAACTATTATTTCTGATGTGTCTGTTGTTACCTTTCTTGATTGTGACTCTCGCTGGTTCATTTACAAAGGTAATTAATGTTAGTTCGTTGTATACTATTGAATGGTTCAAATAGTACTCAAGACTGATGATTTATACGTAGAAGAACCAATTTTATGGGATAACATATTTCCTTATGGCACAATTCCGATATTTGTAGGAAAAAAGAGAAAACATGTGATGGATCTCTTGTCTGCACTGGAATTACGTGGTGCATCTACTACAAGTGAACTTGCACGTTTTGCTATAGAATCGCACTATTCAAAAGGTCAGATAAAAGAAATGGGGAAGTCATTGCTGACAAGACGTGGACATTATTATCTAAATCATCTTAGTGGTCGTGAAAAAAAGAAAATTGGAAAAAAAACTGTTGGGATGTATGCTAATCTTTTAAAAACAAATTATGTAAAGTTAATAGATTCGTCAAAATCAAATATTGGCGTTTATTTCCCAACCTTATTGACACATTTAGTGTCATTAGGTTATGTGTATACTTATGATGAAACATGTGCATTTATTAAAAATGCTTCTCGTAATAGTCTTTATTTTGCATTTCTTTATGATATAATGAATAAGACATCTTTTGCATTTGTCAAGGAATTCTTTCTTGATCCAATTAAAAAAATGATTAAACAAAATAGAATACGGTTTGATGATGACTTTAGATTAAACTTTGATATTATTGCAAGTGCTACTGCACTAAAGATTATGGAAATCATTCAAAGATCAGAGTGGTGGATACGTTCAAAAGGAGATACAAATTTGAAAACAGGTGATTTAAAATTACTAAAAGAGCTAGATGTTCTTATACAAAATACTTGGTTTGATTTGCAGAATTCAAAATTATTATCAAAATGGGTAGGGTTGTATTATCCAACAGAAGAACAAAAGTGGTTTTATTCACAACATAGTGACTTCTCTGATGCACAATTGATTTACAAAGTAATGAGAGAAATTCATGTTAACTATTATGGCAGTTATGGGCAAAAAATTCCAACTAAATATCAACAAAAATTTCCATTCCCAATTAAGCGTAATCGAAAAAAGAAAACAAAATCTACAAACTCTGCATTTCATAATAGCATGATGGCAAAAAAGTTACGCGATTCTCAATATGGCTCTAAAAATTATGACTGGGAAACCTGATTAGGCTTTTTCTTTAACCTGTTTATTTTCTCAATTCGTGCCTGCATTTTGATTATTTCTGTCTTCATCCAGTCCATTTCACTCTCTACTTGCTCTTTATCCAGTTTAGCTTGTTCTAATTCTGATTTTTCCTTTTCTATCTTTAGTTTCTCTACTCTTATTTTTTCAGTGTCATCTATTGTCAAATCCAAAATTGCCTTTGAAAATTGCTCAAAACATTCTTCTAATGTTGGTTGCAGATATGCTCCATCTAATCCTCTTCTATGTGCCATTAGTTTTTCTGCGATGTTAGAGTTTACTTCATTGTTCATTTTGAGTTTCCCGTTGAATCTTTTTCTAAACATACGCATTGTTGCTTTGTCATATGTTGCGCCTTTTTTTGTTCGTTCAATTCCTGCGTTTCTGATTGCTTTTTCTACCACTTTACGCAATCCCATCTCATCCATATGATCATTAGTTTTATTTTTGTAAAAATTTGCAAATATTGGAGTTTCATCACTGAATTCTTCTTTTCGCATCTCTTTTCTCCAAGAAAAATAATTGTTTAATGCTCTTGTTGCCTCTGGCGTTAAAAATGACCAGTATCCCTCCTTTGACTCGTCATAGATTTTAATTGCCATACATCCATGTGGCATATTCTTTAGATGCTTCATTCTTAGAATCGGGTCTGAAATTCCTGCAGGTCTTGCACCCGTACTTGCCATAAAGTGAATTATTGCTTTGTCCCTTGTGTGTTTTGCAGAGTCTATCATTCTTTTTACTTCATCATCAGTTACTGGTTTGTTTCCTGCTAATTCTTGTTCTTCTTTTTTGATTGTTCTTCTTACTAGTTTTCTGTGCCAGAATTTTCTATTCATGTCAAAAAACAATTCTGGTGATGCAAGCATTGTGCTAATACCTGATGTCTTTATTGTTTCATTTAGATTCATTACATATGCTTGCAGTAAATCTGTAATTTTTTCTTGATCAAAACCTACTACTATTTTGTATTCTTCATTATTTTCAATTTCTTTTCTTTCTACTAAAAAATCCATGAATCTTTTCATGTTGTATGCATATGTGGAACGAGTGGAGTCTGTCTTCATTCCTGCAAAGAATTTCTGATACTCTATACTCTTCTTTGATTGCTCCTTTGCATGGATTATCCACTTCTCCCGTAGCATGTAACTGCTAATATGTGTCTAAATAAAAAGGTACATATTACATATGTCTAATTACTTTTATGAATAAACAGATTCAACATGGTTCTTCCTTTGTCTGTTATGGAATAGATCATGTTTGCTCCCACTGCTTCTTTTTGCACAAAGTTGTAATCTATACAAAGATGCAGATAATTCAGAAATGATTTTTTCATTCTTATCTTAGATTTTGAATATAGATCTGAAAACGTCATTGGATTTCCTCTAAGTTGATATAATAATTTTAGAAGAGATAACGTGCTGTAATCTCTTGTTCTTGCTTTTACTGCATCTAGTATCTGGACGTCTCTTTTTATAATAAAATCTTCGAATTGGTCTGCTACTTCTACAGGTATGTATGTTAGTCTTGCTCGCATCATACCGTATGGTACGGTACATTACCTTATTAATGTTCATCTCAAGCTTTGTTGCTCTATCTAGATGGTTTTTTTACACCATTTTCATGCCTATTGTTCTAATAATGCTCCTAAAATGTCAAAAACCAAACAACTTCAATATGACTGGAATTTTATTGAAACAACTATGGTTTGTTGCTTCTTGGATTTTTATATCTAAATTTGTTAATTTTAATTAATTCTGCATATGATCCAAATTTAGACGAGTCTGAAATTTTATCAAGCTCACCATCTGATTCATCATTCCCATCAAATCTTTTCAATATTTTATAATTCGTACTTCTTTCGGCAGGTATTCTTCCAATCTCTTTGACAAGTCTTCTAATTTCTTTTGGTCTGATCAATTGTCCGTGATTGGAACCAGCTGAAGTTGAAATGCTCTCATTGATTAGCGTTCCGCCAAAGTCATTTGCTCCCCACATTAACAATAACTGAGACATTTTCTGTCCTTCTTTTACCCAAGACATTTGAATATTGTCAATTTGATTATTCAGTAAAATTCGTGCAATGGCATGTGTGAGTAATACATCTTTTCCACTTCCTCCCTCCCTTATCTCTTCATGTAGTTGATGTTTGTACATTGGAGCTTCACTGTGAATGAAATTAAGTGGAACGAATTCTGTGAATCCTTTTGTTTCTTTTTGAATTTCTCTAATTTTTACAATGTGGTTTACTCTGTCTTCTAGAGTCTCAACATGTCCAAACATCATAGTTGACGTAGTGTTGATTCCAAGATTATGTGCAGTTTTGATTACTTCTATCCAGTCTTTCACACTGATTCTTCCTGGAGAAATTTTATCTCTTAGTTTCTGATCTAAAATCTCAGCTGCAGTTCCAGGTAGTGTATTTACTCCTGCCTCCTTGAGCCTCTTTAGATATTCTCTAATCGTAGTCTTTGATCTTGATGCTCCATAAAGTACCTCTTCAGGTGAAAATCCATGTATGTGAATATCTGGAATCTCTTTTTTAATCTCTTTACAAATATTCTCATATAGTTCTCCGTCCATATCTGGGGGAAGGCCAGCTTGGATACATACTTCGGTAGCTCCTAATTGCTGTGCTTCTTTTGCACGTCTGACTATTTCTTCGGTTGGAAGAAAATACCCTTCTTCTTCTCTAAAGTCTCTACTAAATGCACAAAAACCACATTGCTTAATGCATACGTTAGTGAAATTGATGTTCCTATTTACAACATATGTGACAGTATCTCCTACTCTTCTACTTCTAATTTCATCTGCTACTAATCCTACTAAATGAAAATCAATACCTGATGTATTATACAGCCTTAGTCCTTCTTCTGCTGATATCTCTTTGTCAGATAATGCCTTGTTCAAAATTTCAGAAATAGAAGAATCTGATTTTTTAAGTAGTGCATCTATGTTTGTATTCATTTCCAATAATCCTTCCTTACCATCCCTTCTTCATCTTCAATATTTTTCATCTTACCTCTTAACTCTTTGCCAATAAATGAAAAAAATTCTGGATAAATTGGAAATCTGCATTTTAATTCAAATCCTGCATTCTTTGAATCTTGTTCGACTTTTTTAATCTCTGGCCATGAAAATTCTGGATTTACATAATCTGGTGTAAGTGGTGAAATTCCACCCCAATCATTAATTCCTAAAGATAGAAAACTCTGATATGAATTTGGAGACAAATTTGGTGGAATCTGTATGTTCATTTTTGGCATAATTACTCTTGTTAGTGCAACAATTATTTTGAAATAATTTTCATTTGCTGGGGGAAAATTCTTCATCTTAGTGTCTTGCTTTGGCTGAAAGTTTTGAATAATTACCTCTTGAATATTTCCATATTTCTCATGTAGTTTTTTTATTGCAATGATCGAGTCTATTACTTCAATTGGTGTTTCTCCAATACCTACAAGAATTCCTGTAGTCATTGGAATCTTTAATTTGCCTGTGTTTTCTAATACTTCGAGTCTTGCTTTTGGCCTTTTACTTGCAGCTAGATAATGAGGCATGTCTTTTTTTATCAGTCTTTCACTAACGTTTTCAAGCATTATGCCCATTGACACATTGGTTTTTTGTAATTCTTTTAGCTCATCATAATTCAAATTTCCAGCGTTGGTGTGTGGGAATAATCCTTCCTCTATTGCTAATTCTGATGCATGAATCAAATATTCTGCAGTCGAGTTGAATCCGTTTTCTTTTAGCCAATCCCTAGCTTCTTGATATCTCTGTTCTGGTCTTTCACCTGTCACAAATAATGCTTCTACACATCGATATTTTTTTGCAAGACTCAATAACTGTTTTATTTCTTGTTTTGACATCAATGATATTTTATTTTCATTAGGTTCTGCCTTGTAAGTACAGTATGAACATGTATCTTTGCATAAATTTACAATATTAAAAAATGCTTTTTTTGAAAATGTCACTGAATCTTTTTTAAATTTATGTCTTAGTTTTTGTGCTATTGAAAATAATTCTTTAGAATCTATTTTTGAATTTTGATATATTTCTATTATATTGTCTCTGGAAATTATTTTATCTTCTAAAACACTGTTTAAACTCTCAGAGTTTAATACAAGCTCATTCAATAGTTGGTGTTTTTGTCTAGAGGTATTTATGCTTGTATTGCGTTAATTTCCATTTGGTCGTTCATCTAGAGTAATTGTGATATTAGTTGTTCTACCGTCTCTTAGAACCTCTAAAACCATTTCATCTCCTACAGATTTTGCTCTCTGTAAATGAATTAAAATATCATCTATTTTTCTTACTTGATTTCCATCAACTGATAAAATAATATCTCCTCCGATTTGATACTTTATCCCATCGACTTCTATAGTCTCATTTGAACCATGAATCCCTGCTTTTGCAGCTGGGCTATCATCTACAACTGTAATTACTAGAAAACCTACCGCATCATTTAGATTCAAAACTTTAGCTAGATCAGGATCAATATCTCTACCTGCTATTCCAATCCATGGGTGTGTGTATTTTCCATCTACAATTATCTTTGGAACAATTTTAGCTAAAGTTTGTGATGGTACTGCAAATCCTACTCCTGTAAATTCCCCTGTAGTTGATTGTATTGCAGTGTTTATTCCGACAATCTCTCCTCTCATATTCAATAGCGGTCCTCCTGAATTTCCAGGATTAATTGCTGCATCTGTCTGAATCACATCTGGAATAGAGTATCCTGCACCAGAAGGTAAGAGTCTGCCCAATTGACTAATAATTCCTGAAGTCATAGACCCTGATAATCCAAATGGATTTCCTATTGCTGCTATTGGTTCTCCAACCTTGAGATTTGCTGAATCTCCTAGTGGCAATGGCTGTAATAACGATAAATCTGCATTAACCTTGATCACTCCTATATCTGTATATTGATCAGAACCCACAATTTCTGCATTATATGATCTTCCATCCAAAAATGTAACTACTACTTTTTTTACATTCTTAACAACATGAGCATTTGTAATTATGTGTCCTTGTTTATCAAAAACAAAACCAGAACCTACCCCACTAGTTCCATTTGACTGCTCTGCTCTCTGAACGTTAATTCTAACTACTCCTGGTTCTGATTTTTCAAATATTTCAATCAATGAAAGCTTTTTTGAGTAATCTGTAATTGTTGTTCCTGCTGCACTTGGAATTGATTTGTTATCTGAAATGACATTTGATTTTACTGCAGTTGGTGGCACTGCTAAAATTACTGCAAAAATTATTGCAACAATTGCTGCCCCACCTATAGCTCCGACAATTACTCCTGATTTATCCATGCAAAATCGGTACCCAATTTTCTATCTAAAAGCATTGCTATACACTGATTGAGTTTTGAACATGATCTTTCATATAGTATTTTCGTCCTCTCCATGATACTGCACTATTTTTAGCTTGAAGCAACCCACTCAAAAATCCTAATACTACTACTAGGCTACCTATTGGGGCAAACAACGCATCAATTAATTTTAATTGCAATAATTTTTTGACTTCAATTATTGCTCCTATGTAAATCATTATTGTGGAAATAATTGAGGTAGCAAATAATAATGAAAACGATGTTGTTTTGAATGCTCCAAAAACTGAATATGCTAAAATTGGAAATGGCATAAATAATAAAAACAATACTGCAAAAAAACATCCAATTGCAATTTTTTTACTCTGTAAGTAAAGCGGAACCATTAATCTTTTCAATGCATTCCAAAGTGTACTTCTATCTCTAGCCCAAACTGCATCAATTAGATGATCTCCCCTAACGATTTTCATTTTATGTCCTGATTCTTTTACTTTTTTCCCAAGGGCCCCATCTTCAATAATTTCATGCTTAACACCCTCATGCATTCCAACTAATTCGTATGTTTTTCTTTTAATTATGAAAAAACTGCCAAAAAAATATGCTGTCTTCTTTGCAGGGTCATTTACTTTTAGCGCTGAAAACCTAGTGTGAAGAAAGACTGAAATCATTGGTAATGTGATTTTTGTCCAAAAATCAATTGCACGCATTTTTGGAATTGCTGATAATGCATCCAAATCAAAAGAGAGTAAATGTGATACTGCAAGAGAGATAACGTTTTGGGAATGTTTTGTGTCTGCATCAGAAAATAATAAAATATCTCCCGTTGCTTTTTTATATCCTTCCATACATGCCCAATTTTTCCCCATCCATCCCTCTGGTTTTGTCTGTGCACTTACTGGAATTATTTTTGAGTTTTTCTTTGCATATTCAAAAATAATTTTACTAGTTGAATCATCTGACGAATCATCTATCACAATTATTTCATAATTTGAATAGTTCTGTTCAATTAGTGAGTTTAGACATCTTCCAATGAATTCTTCTTCATTTCTTGCAGGAAGAATTATTGACACTTTTGGATTGTTATGCTCCTTTTTTTCAAAGTCTTCAATCTTTGGTGTAAATCTAGCAGAATCCATCATAGTTTTTATTAGAAATGTCCATGCTGCTGAAATTCCAATTAAAATCGCAATTAATGAATAATTTAAAACATCTAAAATTAATTCCATGAATTATCGCTCTATCTCTTCTTTGATCTTCTGCAATGCTTGCTCAGTTCCACTTTGAATGTGTTTTTTTATCATTCCTGTAAACATTCCCATCATTCCAGACAGTTTGATATCCCATTTTACATTCAGAATCGTTTTTTTATCTTTGGCAGTTAATGTAATTATCTTACTCCCTACTATGACTCCTTTTGTAAAGAGTGTCTCGATCTTTTCTTTTGGGTATAATTTTACCTCCTGCATGCATTTTTGATCTCTAAATGCTATAGTTATTTCTCTGTTTACGACATTGTCGTTTTTTGATATGTTCCTAATCTCTTTGGTCCCTTTCCAGAATTTCGGTTCATTATCTATATCTGAGACAATATGCCAAACATTGTCAATTTGGGAATTAATTTCTAGTGATACCTGAATTTCTGCCACGCCTTTCATCATTTCGCATTAAATATATTAGATTCCAATAACATAAGAAACCGACTGTGATGGGCAACATGCCTAAAATCCAGAACAGTAACTCCAGTTCTAACGGCAATTGCCAAACTTCCGTCACAGTCAATTACACTAAACATGAAACCATCACGATATATGCCAAAAATTGGAACCTTTGACGGAGCGGGATTTTGGAAAAACGCCTATGCTCATCAACGTGGTAAGTTACTAAAAATGGTAAATGTACCTGATGATCAAATAATTGTTCTAGTGAATAAAAAATATGTTGAATTACCAGCTGCGCTGAAATATGAAATTGAAACAAGCGGTATTGATAAAAAAACACTGTCGTGAAATTTCGAAATCGATTTTAATGAGATGATTTAGTAATTCTTATGTCTCATGTATCTTATGATGATTTTGCAAAATTAGATATTCGTGTAGCAAAAATCATTTCAACCGAACCAATTCCTGGCAAAACTAGAATTATCAAAGGAATAATTGATCTTGGAAATGAAACAAGAAATGTGATAATTGGGGGAGCACAATATTACAAACCTGAAGATATTATTGGCAAAGTAGTGATTGTTATTGCAAACTTGGAACCTAAAACTATGGCCGGAGTTGAATCAAATGCAATGCTTTTGGCCGCTGATGTTGATGATAAACCATTTTGGTTAACCGTTAATGAGGACGTACCTTTAGGAAGTCCCATAAAATAAATAAGAAAATAAATTCAATCTACGTTTAATCGTAGATCATTAGATTTTTTTCTTCTAGTAATGCATGTAAGTTGTTAACTGATCTATATACATCAGGTTCTTTTTTAGCGCCTGTACAGACAAGTTTTCCAGAAGAAAATAACAAAATTACTGTTTTTGGGTCTAACATTCTATGAATTAATCCTGGAAACTGTTCTGGCTCATACATACTTCTTGGCAATGTTCTTGCAGCTTGTTCTAGATGGATTTTGCCACCTAAGTTAATCGATGCTACAATATTTTGAATTTCTACAGTGGCATCTTTTTTTACTTTTATCCCTCCTTTTCGAAGTTTCTGAACTACTGTTTTTACTGCCTTTCTTGCCATTTCTTCTGATTTTGAACCTGTACACACCATCTTTCCTGATGTGAAAATCAAAGTTGCAGTTTTCGGACTCTTTAGTCTAAAGACTAGCCCAGGGAATTGATCTGGATGATATTCGACATCTGGGAATGTACGTGTAATTTCATTCAAGTCCATTTTCTGATCAACTGAAGCCGATGCTACAACATTTTCCACGCTTACAATTGGCTTTGTTTGTGGCATATTCAGGTTGTTTCTATCCTAACTATAATAAAAGCACTCGCCATTTTTTTACCTTCAAGTAGACTATTTTTATAATTTCTATGAATTATTGAGATTTCCCTTCTTGAACATACGAATCATTTAATTTAGAATCTCGAATTTCTGTGTCTATTGGATTTTACAGACATTGATTTCGATCAACTCTTTGGATCAGGTGGGGATACTAATCCAATAATGATGTTGATCTGGATTATTCCTATTTTCATCTTTGTATTATATGGTCAAAGAATTCAATTGGCGGTAACTTCTGGCGAAATAAAAAAAGGAATAAAAAAACTTGAAGATTATAAAACAAAATCACGAACTGAATTAATTAATTATATTAAAAAAAATATGAATCCCACAGAAGATCCTACTAAAAAGATTGACCGCTTTTTGGATTATTTTACAATAATGCCAGTCGATATGGATCCTAATGGAATAGTTGGTAAAGTACGACATATTGTTAGAGCAAGAGAGGATTATACTCGTGAACATGTTAAATCTATATCTCCACAAACAAGCGAGTTGGAATTAACTAAAATTCAAACACTGCTTGAAATTGCCACTACTCTACAAATGATTCACAAAGTAATTAATCATATGTTCTTAACTGCCAAAAAACAAAACAACTATCCGTTAATTTTGCCACTTCAGATGATTTTGCCTTTCATACTAGAAGAAGCAGAAGCAATGCACAAAGCAATTCCTGCTTTTAAAATGGGTCAACCCATAGGTGATGGCATAGGCCCTATGGTTGTAGGTAAAATGATGTTAGAGTCTAAAAAAGAATCGGTTGCTTTTCAAACTATATTAGGTGAAACTCAATATGATCAACGAAAATTATTACTACTAAAAGCTGAAGGTCCTGGTTCAACAGTGGGAAGACCTGGAGATGCAATGGATGTAATACTCTCTAAAAATAAACCCGATATTATCATCATGGTTGATGCTGCATTAAAAATGGAGGGCGAAGATTCTGCAACAATTGCACAAGGATTTGGTGCCGCAATTGGTGGTATTGGAACTGAAAGATTTCAAATTGAAGACATTGCAACAAAAAATAACATACCTATCTTTGCAATTGTCATAAAACAATCAGTCAAAGAAGCAATCACTTTAATGACTAAAGACATTGCTGACAAAGCTGACGATGTTCGCTCTCAAATATCTGAGATGATTCACGATAACACAAAGCCTGGCCAAACTGTTTTGTTAATTGGAGTTGGAAATACTATGGGGATCCCACAATGATATTCTCAAAAGAAAAAATTATTCTTGAATATACTGTAGAAAAATGCCAAAAATGTAACTTGGAAAGAAAAAGAAAATATCATGAAGGTGATTTTCTTTTTACTGAATCTTCAAAATGTGATTCATGTGATGGGATTACCGTAATTGAAAAAATCTTCGGCGAAACTATTGAGAAATAGTAGTTATTGTAACTCCGTTATCGTTTGGAATAAAAGTGTGTTCTGCTTGAGCTACTCTTTTCTCATTTATCTCAATTAAAACTGGGTATGCTTGTACTGCCTTTTTGTTGACAAGTAATTCTAATAATTCTCGAGCTTTCTTTTCCTCCCATTCTTTTGTAATCCATCTAAGGGCAAAAGGCAACATGTTAAATTTCTCCCATATATAATCAAGCAGTTTATCTGCTTCATCGTTTTTTGTTTTCTTTCTAGAGTTTAATGCAAAAATGTTTTTTGTTTTTCCATTTCTTACAAAACCGCCTCCATCTTCTGTAGTGACAAACGGTTCACATGCATAAGCTGTATCGCCCGCAAGTGTAAATCCACCAACTGACCAAATGTTTGGAATGGATCTGCCTGCGTGAATAGTGTATTGTCCTAAAGAATGACCGCTAAGATTTGCAATTGGTTTGAATCCTGTTTGTTTTATTGTTTTTTCTATAATTCGTCCTATATCGCTTGCCTTGACTCCAACTTTTATCATTGACATTGCATTGCTTAATGCTTCTTCTGCAGCTTGAATCAATCCTGTGTATTGCGGATCCTGACATACCGTAACTGCAGTATCTGCAATGTATCCATTAATTTGAGCACCAAGGTCAATTTTTAATAAATCTGATTCTGAAATCGTTATTGGATCATTTGGTTCTGCTGTGTAATGAGCAGCAATTTCATTAATGCTTGTATTTACAGGAAATGCACATTTTGCTCCTCGTTTTTTAATTTGATTTTCTATCTCTTCACAAATTTCATAAACTGTTTTTCCAACCCAGTTTCTCTCTCTTGCCATCTCTCTTACTTCTGATGCGATTTTTCCAGCTCTGATATAATCTTCGGATTGCAATGATTTTCTGTTCTTTTGACTGCCTTTAAAATGATTATCTGTCAAGCTTAAATTGGGCGACTTTGGGGATTCACTGGGATCGTGGTCTAGCTTGGTATGATTCTGCGTTTGGGACGCAGAGGTCGTGTGTTCAAATCACGCCGATCCCACCACTAATCATTATCTTATTATCAATTAACATTCTAAATTTATCGCCGAGCAATGAGGAAGAGTTAGAGTAATGAATTGATATGAAGTAAAATTAATCGCTCTGAGCTCCGGCATGTTTTTATCAATTATGACTTGTTTTAATTTTATTGAATTTTGAAAAACGTGACATAATTCTGATAGTGGGCCTTTTCTTTTTCATGCTGGGTTTGATTCCTTTTATGGCTCCATTTTATGCAGCTTTCATTGTCATTATCATGTATTTTGGAATCAAATTCTATGTGGCTAACAGGAAAAAAGCAATCAAGAAAGATGTAGGCGAAGGCATTTGTGCTGAGTGTGGTTCTTCAATATTTAATAAAAAATGCCCAAATTGTGACTCTGTTAGGGAATAACTTCTACGTATTACTTAAAACGATAAAAATCCTATATTTTGTAATGATATTAAGATATATGACTTTCACAACTAGCTCAACTTTTGCTCAATTCAATTCTAAAATGAGGCTATTAGGCACCCTATATTGGACATCATGAAAAATATTCTAGTTTTATTTTCCATTTTGCTACTTGGTGGTTTAGCAGTTACAGCAAGTGCTCAATCTAGTACTAATCATGTTGTAATTAATGAAATTGATATTAATCCACCCGGGGATGATTCTAAATCTGTTTTAGAATGGGTTGAGATTTACAATCCGACAAGTTCTAAAGTAGATATCAGTGGTTGGCAAATTGCTTCAACCACTGCATTGAAAAAAACAATGACTATTTCATCTGGTACTTTTATTGAACCCGGTAAATATCTGACATTTTCATATCAAAGTTTGTGGTTTGCTGATTCTAATGAATTAGTAGAATTAAGAGACAAGAATGGAGTTGTTATAGATAAAACTCCATTACTGTCTGATCCTAAAAATGATTTGACTTCTTGGCAACGAATCTATGATGGATATGACTTTGATAATTCTAACGACTGGAAATTTGCAATTCCTACAGCTGGTTCATCTAATGGAAAGGTAACTACTACTGAAACCAAAACAGACGTCACTGTAACTGTATCTACTAATAAGGAATCATATCTGTTTGGTGAAACTGCATCTATTACCGGAAAAATCTCAAAACAAGTATTCATCACTGCGCCATATTTTCATGCTGATGAAATATCCGTAAAGATTACTGGACCTAAATATGATAAAACAATTTCACTTTACCCTGATCTTAATTTGAATTATAAGACTTCGTTGAATCTTCAACAAGTTCTTGGTATAAACAAAGGAGTTTACTTGGTTTCAGTTACATATGGTGGAGCAACTTCACAAACAAGCTTTACGGTAGGGGATGAAGTAATTCCAGACGTTGTTGTAAAAAATAATACTCTTAGTATTGTTACTGATAAATCACAATATCTTCCGGGCGATACTTTATCTTTGACAGGAATTACTACTGAGGCAATTCCATTTGAAGGCTTGAAATTTAACATCAAGGATCCCAATGGAAAAATAATTTCAACAGGAAGTTTGTATCCTACTAATGGAAAATTCTCAACAAACGTGTATATCACTCCTGTGAATCCGGCATTTGGCACCTATCAGATCACTGCCGAATATTTTGACAAATCTGCACTTACATTTTTTGAAGTAGTCAAAGACACCAAAGAGGAAAAAGCAATTTCGATATGGACCGACAAAGATGCATATGCTTTAGGAGAAACTGTTACAATTACTGGTAGACTCAACAATGTATGGGTTCAATTTATGAACCTAGAAATATTACAAACAAAAAATACAGCACTTGCTACTGCTGCTCTTGGTGGTGGTAATTCTGGTTTTAAAATATTAGATACCATAAAAATATCTGGTGACGGAACTTTTTCATATTCTTTTAAAATTCCAGATAGCAACGTTCGATTAGGAGATTATAAAATCTCTGTATCGCAAAGTCTTGGATCTGCATCAAAAACTATTCACGCTGTAGCAAATCCTGATGACTTTATTGTAAGTAGTAATCCTATCTCAATTTCCACAGACAAGCTGATCTATAATTTAGGTGATACCATGACAATTAGTGGTTATGTTAAAAATCCTGTGCTTAGCTCTACTTATCAAACAGCTTCAGTAGTAATTTCAATATCTCATGAGGATGGACGCCCTTTAGAAATTGTTGCACAGGCACCAAATGCTAAAACTAGATTGAATAATGGATTGGTTGTTGCCTATGAATTTACTGCAACTCCTGACCCTTCTGGAAAATTCTCAGTTCAAACAAAAGTTTTGAAAAATGCATTTGCTGAAGGAAATTATAAGATTAAAGCAGAATATCGTGGTCTAACAACATCCGCTTCAGTTGGAATTTTGGATCCTCTGAAATTATCTAGTGGTGCACTAATCTCTCTAAATAAACAGGTATACGGATTAGGCGAACCAGTTGTTTTATCTGGAATTCTTCCTCCAACAGGGGCCAGTTCTGTAACCATTTCACTCACAAAACCTGATGGAAGTATAGTAAATTCAGGCGCAACAGTGGATAATCAGAGATTTTCTTGGTCTTGGATGACTCCTATCACAGAAAAACCGCTTACTATAAAAACTGATGATCGTTCTGTTACTAAATCAAATTATGGAATTTATAAAATTCGAGTATCTATAGCATCTGCTGGTACTGATGTTTTCTTCAAAGTTTCATCTGATCCTGCAAATGACTCTTTGACACTGGTTCCATTATATGTTACCACTGAAAAATCTCTCTACAAAGCAGGAGAGAAATTAAAGGTAATTGGAAATATCATTAAGCGCGATCAAGGGTCTGAAGGATTAGTAGTTCCAGATAGAGTAACAATACGCGTACTTGATAACAAGACTCCTTTCAAACAAATCAGTGAGGCATCTGTTTATCCTGATCAAGGAGGAAATTTCCAAAGCTCATTTGAATTACCAGTAACTGTTTTCAAAGAAGGTGAATATAAAATCAAAGCACTGTATTCAGGAAAGCAATCCGAATCTGTATTTACTATAGCTAATGATTTTTCTATTGGTTCATCTGACAAATTATCGCTTTTACTTGCTACTGACAAGTCTGATTACTATCCAGGTGATACTGTAACTGTCTCTGGTAAACCAAACAAGCTAATTTATCTTGAAAAATTTGATGTTAGTGTAATTCAGAAAAAAGAAGGTGAGATAACATGTGGTACATTTTATTGTGGTAAACATGTAGGTAAAGTTACTACAATTCGACCAAGCTCATCCGGTTCATTTTCACATGAAATAATAATTCCTAACATGCCCTCAAGTATTGGTTCATATGAAATTACAGTAGATGCTGGATTTCAGACAAAATCTATAATGTTTAATGTTATAGAGAAACCAGTTGTTGTTGAGCCTGTAAAAGTTCCATCAATCTTAATCGATAAGGTAAATCGAATATCAGAGGATAAAATATCTATTATTACAAACGAAAAAACTGTTGATGATAAACAGGCATTTCCACGCGTGTTATCTGGTTCATTACTTTCTTCAAAAGTTGATCAATCTAATGTGAATCTGAGAATTACTTCTGAATCTGGAATTTGCATTATAGGTCAAGATGTAGATTGTCTTGTACAGAATTCTACTAGAAAACCTGGACAAATCTACGATGTGGTATCTGTAGATGGAATTGAACTAAACGTCAGATACAGTGGGCCAGACGTATATCTTGAGAAATTTGATATTCTTCCTGTATCATCAGATGGATTTTTGCCTAATGCAAACTGGAATGTGGATATAATCAAAGAAGATCAAATATCGAGATTTTACTACAAGATTAACTACAAAATGGTAGAGTAAGTTCAAAATACCATTCATTTTCTATTTTATTAGATGAATCTCCAAGTTTTGATGTTTTATCAGGATGATCCAAAAAAATGTACAGCTGCAAAAATGGTAAAATTTGGAATTGCAAAAAGCATTAAAAAAATTGGAAATAAAGGACTGGTTTTGGATCCTTTTTCTGAAAAAACTCTTATACCAAAAGACAAATCTCTGATAAATTCAATAGTTGGAATTGACTGTTCATGGACTCTAGCTGACCAAGCATTTTCAAAAAAATTTAGTGGAATTACTAGAAAACTTCCACCGTTACTAGCTGGCAATCCAGTTAATTATGCAAAGCTTAACAAACTTACTACTGCTGAGGCATTAGCTGCATCATTATTTATTTTGGGTTTTAAAGATGATGCACTTGCAATACTTGATAAATTCAAGTGGGGACATACGTTTTATGATTTAAATCAAAATCTCCTAAACGAATATTCTAAATTGGAATCTGAAGATCAAATTGATATTATTTTAAAAGAATACGGGTTATCTGAATAATTCATTTCTTTCTTTTCTTAATGTAAATTGTAGTTGCTATGCCAATTATTATGGGGATAAGTAACCATGCAAATTCAAATGAATTGTTTTGATTATATTCTATGTTGTTCTGATTAAGATCTGATAATTCTCCGTTGTTTTCAACTATTAAGAAACTAGATGAATAGTAATCTGGTTTTAGAACTGAATTTGAAATTGCAAATATCTTTAAATCTTTAGCACCAATTCCTAATTCTTTAATTTTTTCAGCATCGATTATAATTTTAGTGGAATTATTATCTATGTTAATTAATTCTGATATTGAATTATTACTACTATCAGTCAAAAAATAAAGAATGGAGTCGGCTTTTTTTGTATCTATGTCAATCTCTAATCGTGTCTCTTTTTGAATCATGTCTGGTAAATTTACGTTTGTTATTTTTGGGAATTCTGTTTTTTCAAATTCTGACCAATGTCCAAGCTTGAAAGGATAAGTCTGATCATCAAAAGCATTTACGACTATTGTTCGTGATTCAGGTGAGTATGAACTGAGATAAAATGGTCCATTGCTAATCACTGCATGATTGTATGATTTGACCCACTCTGACGATGCCATATATCTCTCATCGAAATATTTGATGTCTTTTTCAAATATTTTTAATGAATTTGGAATATACTTCTTTTCACTAAATTCATTCAAATAACTTTGTACCATTTGAGCGTCATTAGGAATTATCAACGAAATCCAATTTACATTTTTATTAATTGCTCCAGATCTTGAAAATGAAACTTTTCCGTCTAACACTGCTTGTTCCATGGCTGCTGAAATTTCCCATGGCATTGAACTCCACAATGAGGCCCATTCTGCAATTTCATCATTATCAAAATGCCAGTAATTTACATACACCTCAATTGTATCGTCATCAATCACTTCTATTCCAATAATTGTTTTTACAGATTGTGATGCAATAGATGTGAATTCTACATCATAAGTCTTATCGTTTTCATCTGTTTGAACTCCCCACTCCATTACAAAATACAATGAATACAAAATATCATTCATATCCATTTTTTGGCCGTTGTGCCAATTACTAAACTTCAAATCATATCTAACTTTGCTTGTTGCTTGAGTTCCATGTTCTACTTTCTTCCATTGGTGTGTGATGGGGTCCCACATAATTGCATCATCAGATAAAATTATTTTTCCGTTGGGTCCAGCAGTCTCTACATTCCAATCTGCTCTGACTGGAAATGTTTTTCCAGTAAATGGATGCTTAAACGTAATTGGATCTGAAATTATACCCCAAATCTGTCTACTATATGTATCACTTAATCCCATAACTGGATTCCAGGAACCTTGATAGATCTGTTTCACTCCGATAACTAATTCGCTTTCTCCATTTCTTGAATTAATCGGTGTAAATCTACTTGGAACACCGGCTCCTAAATCATTTACGATTCCTTCCATTTTTTCATTTGCTACAAACTGATCAATTTTACTTGCTATGAAAATTCTAACTGATTGGTCTACTCCTTCTGCAATTGCATCTTGAATCAATCTGACTCTTTCTTCTTCAGATTCAAAATCTCCGGTGTATATTTTCTGAGTTATTTCATCGAGTTTATCATTTTTGTAATTCCAATATGATGGATCGTTTGAACCCGGCATGTTTGAGAACCATGGAGAATACATCTGCGATAATCCCACTGAATCGTATCTTACGAATGCTGATCTTGACCAGCCTTCTGTGTATAGACTCCATTTTAGCTCTGCTGGATTGGAACCGTATACAACAACATATGCTTTATTCAAATCCCCGTAGTCTTTTTTTACTGTGAATCCTATTTTTTCTAATTCAGAAGCCAATATTTCCCCGATAGACTTTCTTACCTGATCATCACTTCTTATGAAAATTGTAATCTCTATTGGTTTTTGATTAATTTCCCATCGTCCGTTTGATTTTATTGCACCCTTTTCTTTTAGTGCATTTGAAATCATTTCTTCAGCTAGTGCTGGATTGTATCTGAAATTGAATGTCTCTAATTGTTTAATTATTGTAAGGTATTCTGGGTCAGACGGACTATAGTTTGAGATCATTGGTGCACCATAACCTCCCATCAATTCGTTTACAATCAATTTTCTATCTATTAGATAGTTTAATGCAAATCTGATATCTTTAAGCGAAAATGGATTGAATTCATTTGATTCTGCAGGATTTACCAATATACTATAGGATCTCCCTGTTGAATCAAAAACCTCTAATCTTTCACGTAATTTGGGATTTTCTAGTCTGTCTGATGAAATTCTGTCATAGTATATATCCAAATTTCCATTTCTAACTTCTTCAAGTGCAGTATTTTCATCCAAATACTGGATAAATTTTACAGAATCAAAATATGTGCTTTTTTCTGCAAATGATTCATTATTGATTACATATACTATTGCAAGAGCTAGTATGAATACTAGCAATAATTTCATAACCGTTTATTTGATTAGTTGTAATAAAACCTATTTCATAATAACCAGTTTAGTATAATCTCCTAAAACCTATATCATCTAAACTATCAAAGAAAAACAATATGAAATTCACTCAAATAATGTTATCTGGATTAAAAGGAATTATTCCTGGTGGTATATCTGTGGAAGATTTTAGTGTAGTTATAAAATCAAACATTGTTGATTCACAGAATATCTTGGATGGCTATGTGAAATATGGAATTGGAAAAAAACAGGATGATATGTATTATTTTGAAGATGGCGACAAACTAAAAGCTGCTATCCAATTGATAAAAAATGGTGGTCCTCTTGATGAGATATCTGTTCTACTTGATTGGAAAGATTTTGAAGGGTTGGTTGCTGAAATTCTATTCTCAAAAAACTTTGCGATTATTAAAAATCTGATTTTGACAAAACCTCGAATGGAGATAGATGTTATTGGTATTAGATTGGGCGTTGCTATGTTAATTGATTGTAAACATTGGAAAAGATATAGTTCTTCTGCATTATCATCTGCAGTAAAAAAACAGATAGAAAGAACAAAACATTACATCTCTAAAACTCCTGGTGCTATGGCTGTACCTGTAATTGTAACTCTGTACCAAGATAAGATTGATTTTATAGATCGAGTGCCTATAGTTCCAGTTTTCCAATTTTCATCATTTATTGATGAATTTTATGGAAACCTTGATCAAATGAATACTTTAGAAACATAAGTCGCCTATCTGCTCTCTCTAGTCTATGTTAATTTTATGTTAACTAGTAGTTGATACGTGATGAATAAAATCATTAAAATTTATTTATCTTGTAAAATGGTCATGAGAAACAGAATAATCTGTAAAGAATGCCATTTGGAATTAGAAACACGTTCTGAACGAAGCATGAAGAAATGTGAAGGTTGTCAACTTCAATAATTCTAAATTGAATTATTTTTTGTTTATAGAAACAAGGTAATTATGAATAATGTGACACTTCCAATCATAAATCCTTTTGTTAATTTCAGAGATTTATCTAATGCTTTGGAATAATCTTCGTAAATGCCTTGACCCATGACTTTTACATCTGCTTCATTTTCCAAAATTTCAAATTTTGCTGAAGATACTTTTGATTCTGCTTCATATGCAATTTGTAAAAACCACTTGGTTAGTTTGTCCGCGCCAGTAATGAGTCCTAGTTGATAGTATCCGTTTCTGTTTCTAGCTTTGACTGGAGCATAATGTGTGTCTGATGTACAAATTTCTAATAATTGACGTCCTTGTTTTGCAAAGTTCTCAACTATTTTTTCTCTTACTCCATTTTCCATATTGTTTGCATCTGCCCATCCAAGAAAGAATTTTTTACCATTAATCTTTAGACATACTACTCCTAAACCTCCCATTGCTAAATCTTCAGTCCATACATCCATACTGTCAGAATTTGCGTATCCAAATTCTATAGGGTAGCTATCTTTTGTAATTAGTGAATCCAAACATGATTTTGCTGCCTTTAACATGTCTTCGCCATCTTCTTTTGAAATTTCCTCACCCATTGCATTATGACAATCAACTATCAGTGTTCTGACATAGTTTCTGTTTTTAGCATATTGCTCAATCTCCTTTTTCATATAATTTGGAATATCTTCCATCCCATGTGGTGATAATGAGAGAAACAACAAGGGATTATTTCCAAAAAGTAAACCTGTTACACGTGCTTTGTTAATTTGAACTGTTACTGGCTCTGTACATACTAATCCTTCCTCTTTTACTATACTGGCATCTAGATTTTTTAAATAATTTTCTACTTCATTTTTTGATGGAAGGTTTAATGAGTGATCTGAAATGCTATGCATGATCATTGCTGAAGACTCTAAATTTTTGTACATCAAATATGGGATATTGCTTCCTCCCACTGGATGATATGGACCTGGATGAATTTCAGGTAACACCATTCTGAATTTCATATTTCCATCTGATGCACTTAATCTAATTTGTGATGTGGATACTTTTGTTTTAAATGAACGTTGTTCAATTATCGCCTCTGCTTCTGTAAAGTCATTACCTTGTGACGCCAAGTATGCTTGTATTGTTTTATGTGTACTCTCCATACCTGGTCTCCCAGCTCTATCTGTTAATACTGACCATACACTTGCAATTATTAGAAATACTGCACCAAACCCTATTGCCAATGGATTTGTCAAAGTTGAATACCACATATCAAATGGTATCATTACTAAAAACATGGCAAGTGGTTGAACCATGCAAATTGCCCAAGCTTTTTTGATACTTGCACCTAATGTAGTTGTAAAAATTCCTATTCTGAAACTTGCAAATAGAAACATTCCATATGTTACAAAAAATAATGATGCCTCTTTTACTAAGACTACACTTGCAAGTAATCCCATTAAGACTACTGCAATCCATAACATATTTCCAAAAAGAGATGCATGTAGCGATTTTGAATATTCTTTTTTTCTGGTGAATCGTGTGTCGATTAACTGGGATAATGCTAATATCCCAATTACCATTGGAATCCTAAACCAATTTTCGTTTGTTTCCATATAGCCCAAATAAACTATAGATGTGATTACTGCAGAAATTACTAAAGATCCAGCTAGAGAAAAATAATGTGACGCTGGATTGATTAATGTAAGTGAAAATCTATTGTGTATGTTTGAAACATCATCTGAAGATTTTTCCATGTCTTATTTCGGAACTAAAAATATATCAATTAACCAAGAAACCACAATCAAGCTAATGGGAACGGAAACAACAATTCGTGGATCTACTTTGAATCCTTTGGTTTCGTCCTCAAAGAATCTCATGAGGCCTCCACTTGATGCTGGTAGTGGTGCTCCCTTCTTCTTACTGCTCATTGCTACTTTTCAAAGCTTGAATTTTGACATAAATACTTTATTCCTTAACAAAATTGGTATTGTTTCTTAAAATAAGATGATTTAAGACTATTTTTATCAAAATTTAGCATAAATGCCTAAAATGCCTCATCTAATTGAAATTATTCATTAATTTCCCATCTATGCCTAAAAATACACCTTGAGATGTCAGTGAAATTATTAATTAGTATTTTTGAAATATAATCGATTAATTGAAACGAATTGAATTAACTTGTTTTGAACAACAAGCACCAAGTATCGAATACATATTGAAAAAATACAAGGTTTCCTACAATTTAAAATTGGCAATGATTGATGATCATAAATTAATTCATTACAATGTAATAGTTCCTGATATCATTTCAAGAAATGTCATAAATGCTTTAAGTGATGTTCTTGATACTACTATCAAAGAGATTTATCTTATTAGTCAAACATTGGACTCTGCAATTTCTGATTATTCTGATAAATTACATGAAGAAGAGAAACTAAAAAATGTAAAAAAAGATAAAAAAACAACTGAAGAATTTAAATCACTTACAGAACCTTCTGTGGAATTAAAGAAAAATTTATTATTTATGATAGCGATTGCATCTTCAGTAGCTCTAGTTGGTTTGTTTGCAAATAATGCATCTTTGGTAATTGGAGCAATGTTGTTATCTCCTTTACTTGGTCCGATAACTGCATTCTCTTTTAACGCCGCTGTTGGTCAACCGAAAAAAATGTACAAGGCTGCAAAATCTGGATTAGTTTTAACCCTAGTAATAATTGCAATAGGTGCAGGATTAACTGCGATTGCATCCTCATTTATCGAATTAGAAATTACACCTGAAATTCTTGCAAGGACTGAAATGACTCCTGTATTTCTAGTGGTTGCAATTCTTCTAGGATTAGCTGGCGGTATTGCAATGTCTTCCGACATTCCAGGTATTCTTGTAGGTGTGGCAATTGCCGCAGCCCTAGTTCCACCTGCTGTCGTTACAGGCATATCTATTGCCATGTTAGATTATGACATGTTCATTAATTCACTTACATTAACTGTAGCAAATATTCTGGGGTTGGTATTGGGTACTATGATTGTCTTTTTTGCACTTGGTATAACTCCTAGAAAATATCATGAACAAGAACAAGCAAAAAAATATCAATCATATACTATTGTCGTCTTTATTGTGATGAGTGTGGCATTAGGAATTTTGACATTTTGGATATGAATAATCTTAATAAGATATAATTTTATTTAAATTATGTTTAAAAAAATTGTTGTTGCATTTATCACAAAACAATTTGAGAATAAATCCTTCCTAATTGGTTTAGATATTGCACAAAAATTCAATGGAAGTCTTACTGTTGTTGACTGTGTTTATAAAAAACCCTCTAAATTTGTTTTTTTTGAAACTAGTCATGATAAAAAATCATATGCTAAAACCAAAGAAAAAATTTTAAAAAATCTTGAAAAATTTAAAAAAATTGCAAATGATAAAGATATTCCAATTAAAACAAAAGTTGCATTGACTGATTCCATTTCTGATTGGATAGTAGACTTTGTAAAAGAAAAAAAAACTGATCTTCTGATAATTGATCATCCTCATTTGTCTGAATTTGAAAATGATCACTATGAATTTATAATAAAATCGATAACTGATAGCGTTAAAATTCCAATATTGTTGTTACGTTCCTAAGATTGTTGTTTTTTTGGGGTCTGATTATTTTTTAATTTTTCTATTGTTTCAATGATTGAATTAATAGACTTTAGAATTTGTTGTTGTTTTTCATGATTTGTTTCTTGTTCTAATTCCTTAGATAATTTAGAGAGTTTTTTTTCTAACGTTATTTCTATACTTGTTTTTTCAGTTTGGTGTTTCGTTTCAATTGGGATCTCTTTTTTCTCTGGTTCTCTTCCACAATTAATGCATAATGCATGCCCTTCTTTCATCACTCTTACTCCTGAACAGTATGGACATGGTTCACTCAGCAATGTTGCTCCATTCAACAGCATTTCTGCTGCTTTTTTTGTAAGATCTTTTGACATGTGGATCATTATGATTTCTCTTTAAAAAATACAATTATTTTGTAATTTGTTTTTATATCAAACAAGGCTTAATAGTGCGTAAAATTGAATTAATTTAGAACGTATGGCAGTAATTTGTAATACTTGTGGTCTACCAGAAGATCTTTGTGCATGTGGTGAACTTGCTAAAGATAGTACAAAAATTATAATTCGTTTAGAAACCAGACGATTCAAGAAAAAGGGAACCATGATTGAAGGATTGGATCCGAAATTAAATAATCTGGAAATAGTTGCAAAAGAATTAAAAAACAAGTATGCTTGTGGAGGAACAGCAAAAGACGGGTACATATTTCTTCAAGGTGATCATCGGGATACAATCAAGGAAACCCTTATTCATTTAGGCTTTCCTGAAGCTAGCATCGAACTTCATTAGATATACGTTGCAATCTCCAAACAAAATACTCCAAATGGTAGGGATTCCCCATTTGGCACTTCTTTCTGTCATATTTGGTATGATGTTACTATCGTTTCCAATTGGATTGTTTACTGTATTTAATACTGATATTGGAAATGACATTAATTTTGAATATCCTCTAAAAGACCTTGATATTTTTAAAACAATTGAATTTCTAATTCCAAATAGCATTGAAATAGGCGATGTCTTTATTGTCTTGTGGTCAATTTATGCATCTCTTTTTGCAATAGCTATGTTTGGGCCTAAATCTGGATTTCTGAAAATACTTTCTCTGAATTTATCTCGTGGAAAATTTGAAACAAAATCTAACTATATGATAACAATTACTAAATGGTTTTCAATAATTATTTTGCTCTCGATTGTTATTGATTATGTTCAACAATTCTTTGGAATTCCAACTGTTCCCCCACCAATAGATAATAACCTGACTCAATTTTTGTATGTAAGTCTATCTCCTATCATTGAAGAGTTTGGATTTAGAGTTATACTTATTGGGTTACCGCTCTTTGTATTTTATTCCCATAAATTATCTTTCAGTCATTTTTTTAAATCCCTTTGGAGTCCTAATCATTACTTACATATTTCTGATCATAAGAAATCATTATTTTTGATAGTTTTTGTTGGTGTGTTTTTTGGACTAGCTCACATAATGACTGGTGAACCGTGGAGCGAAGGTAAACTTGTACAGGCTAGTATGAGCGGAATAATTCTTGGATGGTTATATGTTAGATTTGGTCTGATAACTGCAATTCTCGTTCATTGGGGAACAAATTATTTCATATTTTCTTATGCAAATTTTGTTTCTCAAATAAATGAAATCGCAATTGATGTTGCATTTTCTCATTCTCTTCTCAATACTATGGAAATCCTATTTTTTATTTCTGGTGCATTTTCAATTTTGGTAGTCTTGCTTGATTATTTTAATTCAAAAAAAGAACAAAAGTTAAAAATTGAATAAATTTTATTTGTTATCTATTTGAATTATTTTTAATATTATCTAAAAACCGTTAAAGATTTAAAGCAACTTTCAAACCTTTGTATCTGTTTCTTATTGTAACCTCAGTTACCCCAGCTGCTTCTGCTACGTCTCTCTGAGTTTTATTTTCACCATTTGTAACACATGCCACATAAAGTGCAGCAGCTGCTAATCCCATAGGATCTTTTCCTGCAGATATTTTTTGTTCTTCAGCTGTTTGAAGAATTTTAGTAGCTGCTCTTTTTGTTTTTTCAGACAATCCTGCTTTACTTGCTATTCTAGAAATACATTTTACAGGATCTACTACAGGCATTTTCAAATTAAGTTCTCGTAATAACAATCTATAACATCTTGCAATGTCTTTTCGTTTTATGTTGCTAGCATGTCCTATGTCTTTTAGAGTTCTTGGCGTTTCCGTATCTCTACATGCAGCGTAAAGTGCAGATGCAATCAATGCTGAAATTGAACGACCCCTTACAAGTCCTTTTTCTAATGCTTTACGATAAATATATGCGGCCTTTTCAATAACTGCATCTCCTACTGCTAATTTATCTTTTAATCTATCAAGCTCACTAAATGCCTGCCTAAAGTTTCTGTCAACTGGTTCATGAACCTGACTTCTACTGTCCCATGTTCTTAACCTCTCTATTGTGCTTTTCATTGCAGATGTGAGAGGTTTGCCTGTTGCATCTCTATTTTGAGGATTGATGACTGTTGCCAATCCCATGTCGTGCATTGCTAAGGAAGTTGGCACCCCTGCTCGACTTTTATTTTCACCCTCATTTGAAAATGATCTCCATTCTGGTCCTGACTCATCTACTTTATCTGTGATTACAAAACCACATTTCCCACAGAAATTTTCACCTGTAGTTGCATCTGTAACTAATGTGCCCTGACCGCATCTTGGGCATCTGTCTTTTGGATTTACATTTTTAACCATATTTTTTTCCTTCAAAATTTTATTCTGATATATAACCATTGCTGAATTATTTCTTATAAACTTGCTGGTGATATTTGTTAAAAAAATATTTGATCTACAAAAAATACAATATTTTTTCTTATTTCAAGTCTAAAATGCCCTTAATTTTCTTTGAAATTTCCGGTTTTTCATTTTGTTCTAAGAGGAATTTCAAATCCTCCATATTATCCACATCTAACATTATTCTTTTTACAAAAACTAGAGCTACATTTCTTGTAACCTCTTTTGCTGTATTCATATGAATTTTGTAACTATCTTCATCGTAATGTGTTATCATCAAATCAATTGGCATTCTTACTAAGGCGTTTGTACCATCAAATCTTCTAGATGGTACCACTATGGCAAAATTAGGCGGTATCTTGTAGTTTAACATAAAATCAATATCTTGAGTTTTGATAAATGGTATATCCTGAGGAAAAACTATTGATGCATCAAATTTATTTTCTAGTAGATATTTGTCAGCCAATGCAACCGCATTGTTTACACTTTTTTCTTCATTATCTGATATGATAACTGCATTGTACTTTTTAGCAAGTTCAATTGCTTTTGACTCTTTAGTAACAATTATTGTTTTATCAATTTGTGGTGAAATTGATAAAATGTGTAAAATTTCTTCTAACATAATTTTACAAAGTTCTTCTTTTTGATGTGATGATAAGTCTAAACGTGTTTTTGCTAATGAGAAAGTCTTTACAGGAATAATCGCTGCAATTTTCAAATTATACGTGTATTTGTTTAAGAATAAAATTTGCTAATGCGTCTTCAGCTAATTTGTTATTCATAGTAATTTTTGTTTCGTATACTTTCATATCTAAACTTTGGATTTTCTTAACAAGTAGCCTGTCTTTTGTATCTACTACGATATTTGAACAGACATCCGAATACATTTTTGCAAGACCATATGCGTTTGTTTCAATTCCAGCTGCTTCCATATATTTTGCAGCAGGTCCGCTAACTGCTTTGTCTCCTATGAGCGGACTGACTGCAACAACTTTCTTTTTAATTTTTGATAGTTCTTTTCTGATTCCTTTAATTTGTAACATTGGACCGATAGATGTTAACGGATTTCCAGGCGCTAAAATTATCATATCTGCATCATGAATTGCATTTACTGCTTCGGGATTTGGGCGTGCTTTATCAGCTCCAATATATTGAATTCCTTCTACAGGGTCTCTTCCACGATGTTTTACCCAATATTCTTGAAGATGCAATTCTCCTTTGTCTGTGGTTATTCTTGTTTCAATACTGTTATCTGTTACTGGAATTATGTTTGCACTAACTGCAAATTTTTCACACATCCATTTTGTAATATCGCTTAAATTTTTACCATTTTTTAACATATTAGTTCTAATCAAATGTGTTGCTGCGTCTCTGTCTCCAACTCTAAACCATGTCTCTTCACCAAATACTTCCATTTGTCTTAGAAAGTTGAACGTGTCTTTTTTGATTCCCCATCCTCTTTCTTGATCTAATAAATCTGCAAGACCATAGATTATAGTATCAATATCTGGACATACATATAGTCCGTAAAGCCAATAATTGTCTCCTACGTTAGTTATTACGTTGACTTTGGATTCTTGTGATACTAATCCTCTAACTAGCTTTACCGAACCTGTTCCACCTGCTAATACTGTAATCATTCCATTTTCTCCTAAAACCGAAAAGTCATTTGCCGTCACTACATATTACTTTTTCAGAAATTCGCGATCTTATTTTTGAGGATAAGTTTATTACTAATTAGTGATCGATTTTATTCGTGTCTAGGACTTTATTCTTGGCAGTTTTAGTTGCAGGTTTATTTGTAATTGGTTCAAGTTCTTATGTTTGGGCCGCTCAGGTGGATGCTAAAATCAATCCTAATAGTAATGAATCCCCCTTTACTTACAGTTATTTGAAAACCATCTTTATTGAATATCCAAATGGTGGAAAACTTTTTGATGAATTACATACTAAAGAATGGACAGTAAGTGGAACTGCAGATGCATCAAATCCTGGTGTTCAAAAATTAATTGCTAGCCTTAATAAAAAAATGCAAAATGATGGAAGTCATGCCCGTATTTCTGATCTAAATGTTGCTTATGATTTTCATCTCAAAGGTAGAAATCTGCAAACATCTGTTGATTACAAAGTAATTCTAAAAGGAACTCTAACTGACTATGTAATTACTAAAGATCAAGTTCGAACTTTAGTTGATTTGGGTTGGAGAGGCATGGGCACTAATGACTCTATTGTGATTGATGGTGTGGAAATTAACATCCCTCTTTCTTTGTTAGAGACTAAAGAACCAGCAGTTTATGAAATACTTCAAAACACTGAAGCTGATTCAATATTGTCAAAAGGTCTACTTAATGCCGATTTCATTTTACAACAACCAATGTCTAATTGGCACTTCTTATTTGATCCTACTGGAATCAATGTAGATGCTGGTACATTTGGATTAGACCAATCAATCTCAGGATTCGTTGTATCTAGTTGGACAATGGGAGAAAGTAGTCTCAGAGAAGGTAGACAAGTAGAAAGAATTTTTGAAGCAAAAGTAGCAGCTGATCAAAATTATGTTATTCGAAGTGTTCAATCCGCTGATCAAGGAAATATTGCAGCCATTGGATTCGGTGCATTGGATGTACTTGACGGATTGGAGATTGTAGGACTTACTCCAACTCCTCCAAAAGATTATGGTACAACTTCTACAGGTGGATTCCCAATTGCAATTGTTTATGGAATGGCTGGTATGGCCGCAATTGGTGGTGTTGCATTTTTCATTTTTAGTAACCGGGCACTAAAGAAACAAACAGTTGGTCAACAAGGTATTGATCCAAGTAGATTGGTAAGTTATCAAACCAGTGCTTCTTCTGGTGGTTATCAAACAAACAGGGGTGAAGCATATCTTGCAGATACCTCTGATTATGAACAAACTAGAAGTGTCTACGAAGACCAAAAACAAAGCCCTCCGCCTGCAGTTACTAATCAAGAAGAGGCTGCATGCGGTTGTGCAGCATCTGCTGAAATTGGTACTGAATGTGATTGCGTAATGCATGGTTCATGTTTGTGTGATGCAACCTGCAAATGTAGTGCAGACCTTTGTAAAGAGCAAGCCTCATCAATGAGTTAAATACGTAAAAATTTAAAATTGTTAAAAAAATTATGTGTGCTGGGAGTAACCCTCCTTCTGTTTTCACGATATTACGCTTTGCAGCCTACCTGAACTTGGTACAGGATCCTATAGTTCTGTTTGGCTTTGCTCCATGTGGGACGTCTTTTTCATTCCTTCTCTGGAAATCTCAGGTTTTGCCATCATCGTGCGCCAGGTTAGATTCTTTTCTGCATCGTTGCCAATCATCTCTGATTATCCATCTCCGGATCACATTTCCTGTATGGAGGGAGGAGTTTCCTCTGCCGTAGCAGTGTATCGTGCTCCAGCTCACACATCTTAGTCCTATTTTTGATTTAATTTGAAGATTGTCTTTCTGGTTTTTTACCTATGATAAATAACGTTCCAAATTCTCGTTTCCACTTTTTCTTATTTTTTAAATCTTTTACTTGTTTTGTTTTAGTTTCAAATCCTGCTTTTTTGAAGAAATTTATCCACTCTTGCTTTGAATGCAAATGCATTTGAATTTTCATCATCTTTGCCCATTTTACAGTTGCTTTATTATCTGAATAAAAGTCTGTTCCGCAAAAAAATTTTCCTCCTGGTTTTAATAATTTGTATATTTTTTTCAGAGCCAATTCAATTGAATCCACATAGTATAGAGATTCCATTGAAAATATTATGTCAAATTTGTTATTGAATTTAAAATTTTCAAGATCTGTGTTGATGTATTCTTCATTGTTATTGATTTTCTTCTTATTAGCTTCTATGATCATATTTTTACTCTTATCTATGCCGACTGCTTTTTTACAAAAAGGATCTTTGGAAATTCTTCTAACTACCCATCCATTACCACATCCAAAATCTAAAAACAGAAATGGTCTGTCAAAAGAAATTGTTTTTAAAATTTTTATCACATTTTTTCCGTGTTCTTTTTCCATTAAATCCGCTCTCCCATTTTTGGCCCATTTATCAAAGGTTTTACGAACAGAATCCATCGTTTTTTATTAGTGATTTCTAAATATAATCTTCTTACTGATCTTTACTATGAACGACTTGTACGTTTTCTTTAAATTCAAATTTTTAATTGATATTTTGAAAGTAAATGCCTGACGAATCATGTCGTAGTTGTGGTGGAATGTTGATTGAATACACTAAATGTGCACATTGCAATAAAATAATTCAGTTTGTCTGTTCTTGTTGCAGTGCCAGAACCCTAGAACAATACCATAGTCTTTGTGTCTTTAGGAGATATGTCTCTGATCATATGAATGAAAATCGTCAAAATTCCTCTATTTTGACAACTATCGCTTGACAAGTTAAGAAATTACGCGTATTATTGTTTCCCAAATTTTAAGTATCATGAATTTTAGAGTTGATCCTTATGAGTCGAGCAGGTACTGTTTTAGGGCTAATTTTGCTATTGCTTATGCCTGTTTATGCAGATGCTCAGAGTCCGGAACGAATAAGCATAATTGATAATTTTGGAAATTTTGATAGAGGCGAATCTCTTTTTATTTATGGGCAAGTTGCTTCTATTCAAAATGATTCTTTTTTGATTATGCAAATAATTAATCCTGAAGGTGATTTATGTCAGATACAACAGCTCGTTCCATTACCTAATGGCGAATTTATGACTGATGCAATCCCATTAAAAGGTAGAATATGTGGAATTGTAGGTGATTATGAAGTTAAATTGTTTTATGGTACTTATTCAACAACTGCTAATTTTCAAGTAACAAGTAAAGTGTTTTCAGAATTAGATTCTGAAATGCTAATTACATCTGCAAAAAATTTACTTTCAAAAACTCTATTTGTACTAGATGAACAATTTGAACTTGATCAATCCTTTGTAAATAATGTGGACAATGCTCTCTTGTCTGATGATTTACCAACGATAGAAAATACATATGTTGATCTTCTAGATGAATTTTATTCTGATGATTTTAGTTCTGAAATAACTCCTGTCATCAGACCTGCCATTACCTCATCTTTAAACTCTGTATCTCAAATGGTGATTGACGGAGAAATTTCATTTGATAATGCAAAATCCATTAATCGAACTATTTTTTCATCTATATTTTATTATGAGATAAATGATAAACGTAAATCTATTGATTTATTGTCTGATGTATTTGTTGAGATTAGAAACATTAATCCGACAAAAACCCCTTCTGCAAAAATTCTTACTTTTGATGAACTTGAAGAAACTCTTCTAAACTTGATGAAAAAATCTGATACCGTAATGAGTAGATTTGTGAAAGAAGAAGTTGCTTTTATTTTTGCTAGGGGAACTGCACCAGTACATGTACAAGAAATTTCAGATCTAGTTGATTTATTATCTGAGGCTAGATATCTTGATATTGTTTCAAGAAAACAAAGTGATCTTTATCGGTTAATTCAAAATGATTGGGAAGGAACAAAAATATCGCTTGAAAGTAAGGAATCTTTAGAAGACTTGCTTGCTTCTGGAGATAAAGTACATCAGCTTCATCAGGCAGCTCTTCTGCTACGAGAATTAGAAGATGTGGACCGCTTTATTTCTTCAAATTCTGAAGAAAATTCTGAACTTGCAAATTTATTGATGCCTGATTGGAATAATCTTAAATCTAATCTAGAGTTCGCATCATCTCCAAACGATATCATTGAATCTGAAATTCAAATAAAACAAATGAAACAGATTATTGATATTTCTTCTAGAATAAGTAAGGCCGTGGAAATTACACAGTCAAATGAAATTGATTCTAGTCTTGTATCTGATTGGAAATTCCTTTTAGAAAAAATTGAAAATGCTAAATCTACTGATGAAATCCTGTCTATTGTTTCTGAATTTGATCATACTATGACTGAATTGAGAGAGAAAAGAAATCCTTTGACAGTTTTAAAATTCGAATATCAAACAATGAAACAAAAAGCAGAACTCCAAGCTGACTATGATAATCTATATTTGATTGATAGTGCACTGAAAATTCTTAACACTGCAGAACAAATGGAATCTGGAAATCCATCAATTATGAGAATTGATAGAATAGAGGTCTTATTGACATGGGTAAGTGAACAAGCCCCTAAAATAAAATCTGATTTGAATTCATATGATTCTGATGCTTTTAAAATTAGAGCAAGCGATATTTTACAAAGAGCAAAATCTATTGAAAATTTAGTTGAATTGGGATTACGTACCAATAAATTTTTGCCTGGATATATAGAATTTACATCTTCATTTAATGAAAAAATAGACAATGTTAGAGATCTTGTAATAAAAAATGATCTTGACGAAGCTGATAAATTAGTTAGGATTTTGTTTACTGAATGGAATCAAGTTTCAAAAGCATATGCTGATGATCCATATGGCTCAAATGTTGGTTATAGTGGGGATGAAATCAAACGAATTGATTATCGTGAGAGACTAAATAATTATTCCAACATGGTTACTAAATTCTATAACAGTGAATTTTCTCAATATGCTAGTGAGTATGATGAAATGATTTCTGATGCTTATTCATTAATTGATTATGGCAATTTTATTGATGCTGAATCCAAAATTTTGGAGATTGGTGAATTTTTAAGTGATCATCTAATTTTGAATAATCCAAGAATAATCTATGATATATCTTATGATCAAGAAAAAAATATTTGGATAATTCAAGGTGCCGTGGAAAAATCTCTTTTTGATAGACGATCTCCATTATATGTTACTGTTTTCAATATGGATGGCAGTACTCATAGTACCTTGGAATTTACAGATACAAAATTTGGTGATTTTTACACTCAATGGATCGCTCCAACAGATCCTGGTCTTTATGTTGTAATGCTTCAATATCAGGATTCTAAAGCAACTCAGATAGTCAATGTAAAAGAACGATTTGAAAACATTTACACTCCCTCTGATCTAAGTATGGTTGAACTTGCACGTGATTTTGAAGAACTAAAGACATTCATTGAAAAATTTGGTCGATCCAATAATGACTCGTATTTTTCTTCAACAATTAATGAAATAAAGGTAGGTTTGACAAGCAAGGATTCGAAAAAAGTTAATGAAAAATTAGGCGATTTAAGATATTTGATTGAAAAATATCTTCCAACACGTTCAAGGTCAGCTATAGTTGAAGTTCAGTACAGTGATAATAGCCTTGTTGTTTCAGGTGCAGTGCAAAAAACCATCGCCTTTAGAGAGGATTTGTTTGTTGATGTTTTTGATCAAAGAGGTAACCTGATAGAGTCTATCATTCTCAAAGATAACTCGTCTGGTCTCTTTAATGAAGTTATTACTAGGCCATTTGATTCTGGAGTTTATGTTGCTCAACTCCAATATCACGATGTCATCGTTACTGATTTCTTTACTGTTAGATAATTCACTTGTTTTTACTTTTTACTAAATTGAATAACTGTCTAACTGCTAACTTTGGGTGATGAGTTGCCAATTTTATCATGTTTGTCAATCCAAACTCTGCTTTGATAAAGTCTAAAAATTCTTCAGGTCTTAATTCTTTAATTATGTCTAATTCTTTATCCCATTCTTCATCTGTTAACCCAATCCATCTGTCTTGCACTTTTCCAGCTGACTTGATTTTTCCTTGAATCTCTTTTTTCCAAGTTTCTTCATAAGGATACAATGCGCTTTCATCAGTAATTCCTGATTTTATTGCTGTAGCTGCTACTTTTCCTGCAACTCGTCCGTATTTTATAGCGTATCTAATCCCTTCTAATACTAATGGGTTAGCTTGACCTGCAGAATCTCCTACTAGAATCAAATTATTATAAACTGTTTTTCTTGACAGTCCGTCATTTGGAATTAATCCATAATGAAATTCAATTGGTGTGATCTTTCCTAATTTTTTAATTGGGCCTATTTTTGAATCCATCAACTCTTTTAATCTCTCAGTTGGGTCTACTGATGACTCTGGTTTACCTATGCCTACTCCTATTCTTACAATATTTCTTCCAACAGGAAAAATCCATGCATATCCTGATGGGGAATATTTCTGACCTACCATGAGCCACCATGTCTCAGAATCTACATTTTCTGCACTTACTTCGTACTCTGCTCCTACTCCAAATCTTTCCCACTGAGTAACAAAACCCATATCTTTTGAAATAGTTGAAGAAAATCCGGTTGCATCAATTATTATTTTTGCATAAAATATAATCTCTCCCTCTTTGGTTGTTCCACTTACACCAATGATATCTCCTTCTTTGTTTTTTATTGCATTTTTGATACTAGTCTTAAGAAAAATATTCACTCCTTCATTTTTTGCTTGCTCAGCTAACCATCGATATGTTTTTCTTACATCTAAAACTGCTGCGTGTGAAACAGTATCTGAAATAGTGACTTCGTTGTTTGGTGAACAGAATGAGTAATTTTTAATTGGATTATAGCAATCATCTGGGATCCCAAATTCTTTTATGTTTTGTATCCAAGTTACTCCGCTTGTTCTAACTGAATGTGCAATTGTCTCTTCTTTTTCTATTAGTGCTACCTTTATTCCATTTTTTGATGCTTCAAAAGCTGCAGATGAACCAGCGGGTCCGCCTCCAACTATAACTAAATCATAGTAATACTCTGAAGCCAACTTCAATTGTTAGTTGAACCTAGGATATAATTTTGAGGTCTTGACTTTTTTGATTATTATTTCTTTAAAATTGGATTACCTACTCCGTCATTTTCTCTTTCGGGATCAAACGTACTCATATGTCCAGGATCTCTATGCATAAAGCTCTGGGTTTCTCCTTGCTTTTTTCTACAGAATTTTCCGTGAATTGTTTCTTCTATTTTTAACGTATCTTCATTTTCATGAAATAAACGCTTTCCACAATCAGGACATATTAATTCCGGCATGAAAGTTCTTTATATCAAATCTATTTAGATGTTTCAGAAATATTGAATTTTATTTTATTGTCATGTTTTTAAACCGAAACTTTAGATTCCTATTTTACTTATGTAATGTGTGCTAGAATCGGATGTGATTTCTTTTGTAATTTGGTCTGCTGTAACGGCAATAATTATGGGGGTAACCGGCTTTGTATACAAATCTTATATTTTGAGAAGAAAAAATCGTTTATTCTGATCTAAATAACAACTATCCTTCTGAAGCCGTTTTTCCACCATCTACATTGAGGATGGTTCCGGTAATCCAATTGGCTTCATCTGATGCTAAGAATAATGCAGCATTTGCTACATCTACAGGTTCCCCTATTCTTGCTAATGGTAGTCTTTCTTCTAAAACTTTTCTTGCTTGAGGTTGATCTAGATAGGGCTTTATCATTCCAGAGTTAATTATTCCTGGATTTACACAATTACATCTGATATTTTTTCTTGCGTATTCTACTGCAATTGATTTTGTGAACATTGTTATTGCAGCTTTAGTTGCTGAATATGCTGCTAGGTGAACCCTTGGTATTGCTCGTTCACTTGAGATTGATCCAATGTTTACAATTACTCCTTTTTTAGTATCTGACATTTTATTTAACACAGCTTTTGTAATATGAAAAATTCCAAATAAATTAATGTCAATTAATTTTCTGATTTCTGAATCTTGCATTTCATGAAAGTGAACTGGATCATTGATGGCACCTGCATTATTCACCAAAATATCTATTTTTCCATAGGTGTCCATAATTTGATTAATCGTTTGCATCACTTGTGACTCGTTAGTTAGATCACATGACATTGATGCTGTGGACTTTTCATGTCCTATCTCTTTTCTTGCTTTTTCTAAGCCTTCTAGATTTCTTGCAATGAGAACTACTTTAGCTCCTTCTTCAGCAAATCTTTTAGCAATTCCTTTTCCAATATCGCTTGAAGCCCCAGTTACAATTGCAACTTTATCTGCAAGTCTCATATTGAGATTTTATTGTTGTAGCTTATAGAATTTTTGGTAAATCTTAGTCGTAATTCTTAATTATTATCTATCGATCATTTATTTTTCTAATATGTGCTAAGATTCCTGTATAATCTATATCTCCAAATCCTTGCGTTAATGCGTTTTGGTATACCTGTTCAGCTTTTTTAATCATTGGAAGATTGATCCCAAGTGATTTGCTGGTTTTTGTAATTGTGCTTATGTCTTTTTTCAAATTAGCAAGAGTGAAAGTGGGATTAAACTCATTTTGTATCATTTTGTATGCTTTTTTCTCACTCATTCCTGTTTTAAAATACGTTGAATTTAAAATGTCTAGAAATACTTTTGGATTTGCCTTTGAACTTCTTACTAATGTAATCCCCTCTGAAAGTGCAAGAGCAAGCATTGTAATTTGTAGATTCATTGCAAGTTTTACTAGATGGGCTGTTCCAGAATCTCCTAAATAAAATATCTTGTTTGCAATTTTCTCAAAAACTTTTTTGAACTTGTTAAATGTTCTTTTATCTCCTGACACCATTAACACCAGTTCTCCAATAATTGCCACGTTGGGTCCACCCATAACTGGTGTGTCTAATTTTATTATTTTATGTTCTAGAAACTTCTTTGTAATTTCTTTTGATTCTATTGGACTTATTGTGCTCATATCTGCCACTACTAATCCATTATGATTTCCAAACCTGATTCCGTTTTTTCCAAATGCAATTCTTTTCACTGCATTTGCGTCTTTTATGATTATTATCACTAAATCTGAATTTTCAGCTACTATCTTTGGTGATTCAGCAATTTTAGCGCCATGTTTTTTTAATTCATTAGTTTTTTCTTTAGTGCGATTGTAAACTGTCACATTGAAACCTGATTTAAGTAAATTTAATCCTACTGCATTTCCAAGAATTCCTGTACCTATAATTCCAATTTTTATATTTCCATTTTTTTTATTAGGTATTTTTTTAATGTCTTTCTTCATTTTTTACCTCCCATTCTCCTTTTCCAAATCTTGATGCTTCAAATTCTATCTGTCCTATTGTTTTTTCATCCTTTCTAATTTTTGCATAATCAAATTTTTTCATTCGGAATATTCTTTCTTTTGGTTTATACCCTCCTTCAATCACTTTAATCTTGAATCTTTTACTAGCTTTATTGATCATTTTTCTTGCAATCTGCACATCGCCAATCCATGAAAACATTTCAAAATCTCCAAAGTTTTTTGTGGATACTATGTACCCATATAGCCTTGCCTCTAATTTAGAACCATTTGCTTTAGCTTGTTCATTTAACCATTTGACTACTTCTTCACCATGTCCTTTCTCTATTCCAAATGTTTCTGAATCTCCCATCTGTGAAAAATGATTATCTCAAACTATTATAATCATTATCACCAATTTGTTAAACTAAAATATTGTTCTTTAGGTATGTTTAGTATGCTTACTGTTGACTGTAGAGATGTTGAATCTATAAAATCTGAATTGGTGGTCTATGTCTCTGATCAAGTTGCGGCAATCCCTACTCTGAAAAATCACGCCTTTATGCTATCTTCATTAGATGATGAAATTATCGATAAAGATATTGTAATAACATCAATCAAAGAGTTTTTGGGGTCAATTGGTGAAGGGAATAACTTTGCTGTAATTTCTAATAATGATATTATCTCGATCAAGTCAATCTATGGGAAAACAATTGAACGTGATTCACTTCCTAATTCAGACATGTTTTCATGTACTCATTGCGGTTTTCTTACTAGGTATGAAGTAGAATTACAAAATCATATGAAATTGCATTATCTATGATCTATTATTTCAATGATGAGTCATTATTTTAAAAAAATCCTATTTTATTCGAAATATACTCTCAAAATAATCGTAAATGAGATTTTCATTTTGCGATTTTTAACAAGATCTTTATAAGATCTGATTATAAAACGTATATGTGGCAGATTTTTCTTCTAAAAATAATATTGCAAAAGTTTACTGTGTAAAATGCGATGTGATCTTTAATTCTAGAAAAACCTTTGAAAAACATTTAGTGAGACACTCGTCACCTGTTCAATGTGAAATCTGCCCCATTGATATTGCAATTTCAAAATTTGTAAACATATTCAAGAAAAAATTCTCACATAATCTAGAATAAGTTTTTTAAACAAATTTTTAATACATATTATTGTGGCTAGAACAGGAATTTTGTTTGGTATTGTAGTATCTATAATTGCTGTTGGTGTGATTCTAATCTATTCTACGTCTTCAGTTGAAACTGCAAATACCGATGTACGACTACATGGTACTATCTCTACTACTACTGGCTCACCTATTATTGGATCCCCGTCTGCACCAATCACTATTGTTGAATTTGGTGACTATCAATGTCATCAATGTTATAATTGGTTTCATAATACGAAACCCTTTATTTTTCAAAATTATGTTGATACTGGTAAAGTTAATCTGGTTTTTGTTGATCTTGCTTTTTTGGGTAGGGATTCTCCAAAAGCAGCTCAAGCATCATACTGTGCGGAGGACCAAGGAAAATATTGGGAATATCATAACCAACTATACATTTCTCAAGAATCCAAAATAGATAATGGCTGGGCAAATTCTGAACGCTTAAAATCATTTGCATTTAGTTTAGGTCTTGATCCAAAATTGTTTGATAGTTGTCTTGATTCAGGAAAATATGCCAAAAGGGTTCAATCCAATATCGCCGAGGCAAAAAAGTTCGGTGTGAGTGGAACTCCAACATTTTTCATCATTGGTCCTAACGGACAACAAGAAAAGCTAGTTGGTGCACAACCTTATTCTGTTTTTACACAAGTGTTGGATTCAATGATTTAGCATGACTCATGCACTAAAATTTGTTTTTTCAAACTATGCATATCTTGTTTTAGCATCTGTGCTTTTCATTACAATGCTTTTTGGATTGTTGTTTCTTTCAGAGTATATTTTTTTGGAGCCTTATCTCATTGGGCATATTGCACCTGGAATGGAATTGGGATTTACTTTGATTGTCATACTTACTACATTATCTGCAGTGGTAATTCCTATGAATATTTACAGAATCAATATTTTGAAAAAATCTAAAAGAAAAATCACTGGCAGTGTTTTTGGTTCATTTATTGGTTCTGCTGCCGGTGTCTGTAGCTGTGGTCCAATCGGATTTGCAGTCTTCTCAACATTTGGTTCTATAGGTGCAACTGGGTTTGCATTTATTACAAATTATGAACTTCCAATAAGGATTGTTGCAATAGTATTGTTAGTAATTACTTATTTCACTACTGTAAAATCACTAAAAATTGAGTGTAAGATCATTTAAAATTCTAAAATTATATCTTAATATTTTTCATTATGAATTCATTCGTTAATATGGATGTGCAAAAAATCTAATACATGTTAAATGTCAAAGTTGGATTGAGTTTCTTTATTCCATTTGCAATACTGACAGTAATGATTGCTGTGGATACTTATCATTCTATTCAGTAGTACTTGAAATATTTTTTTAAAATTTATTTATAGGAAAATCGGCTCTAATGACTTTTAACTAAATAATGAAGTTATCATATCATAAATTGTACCAAATATTGAACTTAGTACATTTGTCATTTCTTATATTTGTAAAATTTTGATTTAAGCTTGAAGCTTAGAATAATTTACTAAATTTTGTCCTGTTCATCTACTGTGTCATGTACTATCTAATATTGCATTTACCTCTTTTTTGTGCTCAATACAATATGGCGGACTTTTTTTGCATTCTGGGCAGTTTAGATATTTTCTAAAATCAATCATGAACTTGCTTTGATTCTGACTTAAAAGATCTTACGTATGAATTATCAGTGTTTGCAAATACTCGATCAATCTTTCAAATTGGTTTATTATGATTATTTCTTTGTTTAAAAGATACACCAGAAGGACAAATTTTTAAAACCTTGAACTCTATTTTGTAGAAAAATCTAGGAACTTTGTGTCTATAATATATGTCCCAATTAGACCTGGTAGAAGAAATTCTGAATATGATGAATTAGATGACACTGATGAGTAATCTATTTTATCTGTAAAAATGAATTCTCAGGCACATTTAGGTTCAAAAAAGTATTTGGTTGAATAATTTTCGCTAATATTTCTAGTCCTATTATTGTTCTAATGCTTGGTTTACTGAAATATGAGTTTGCATCTACTGCAAACACTTTTCCGTTTCTAATTGCTTTTAAAGAATTCCATGATTTATTATTCTTCAATGTTTTGTTATATTCTGATATTGTACGATATGTGTCAAAACCACATGGCATCATGATGATAATATCTGGATCTGATTTTGTGATCTCATCAATGCCTATCTTCCTTGACCGTTCTCCGTCTTTGCTTATCATATTTTCTCCACCAGCATTATTGATCATTCCTGGTATCCAATGACCCGATGTAAAAAATGGGTCAATCCATTCTAGTGCAAGAACTTTTTGTTTTATTGTTGGTATGTTTTTTTTAATATGTTCTATTCTACTTGTGAGTGATTCTGTGATTTTCATTGCAATATTTTCTTTTTTTATTACTCTGCCAATTTCATTTACTGATTTAACAATTTCATCTAAATTATGTGGATCCATAGAATGAATCATTGGTTTGTTTTGTAAAATTTGAATTGCCTTGTTGACTTGATTATTATGTGCAGCACATGCCTCACATGTTTCTTGAGTTATTATTAGATCTGGATTTGCTTCTATCATGTTTTTTTCATTTAATACAAAAATCTCTTTTCCTTCACTCAGTAACTGACATGTTTTTGTATCTATTTCATTACTTGATAGTTCTTCTGAATTTATTATCGAACTAATTACTTGCAATTTTGTTTTTGCGTTTTCTGGATATTTGCATTCATGTGTGACCCCAAATAGAATATCATCTGCCTCAAGCTCATATAGTAACTCCGTGGCGCTAGGCAAAAAAGAGACTATTCTCTTTACTGACATACTTTATGTCATAATTTGTTCTTTAAACATTATACGTTAAGCCCTAGTCAAATATGATGATTAGGCAACTTAATAGGCATATTTTAGGCATAGTTTTCATTGTCTTCTAACTCTCAGGATATTCGAAGAGCAATTTTAGCAAAATGGCATGAGAATTTATCAAAATATGGAAATTTATTTTCTTCAGATTCTATTAGTGGAACCAGCCCTCCATCTGTGTTTGTAGGATCATATAATTATCCAAAGGTTTTCGTTGGACCCATGGTTCCACCAATACATGGTAACACAAGCATCCTTGACAGTCCTGAAAAATGGAAAGGTAAATCACTTGAAGAGATTGTTAATTTTAGATTAAATTTAATTCGTGGAATACAAAAAATTTCAATAGATCAAACAGAAGGTCGTTATATAGAAAACTTGCAAGAAATTACAATGTCTTCTAAACCTACTGATTCTGATTTACAATTTACTAAAGCTACATCTGTAAGTGTCTCACTTGATGGTGAGAGCGCTCCATTTGGGCCTGTAGGTGAAATCAAATCTGCAAAATTTTATGACACAAGTGCAACAAAGCCTATAGAAAAAATCTATTATGATAAAGATCTTAATGCGCAAGATGCTGTCCTAAATTTATATAATTCTGGCATTGACATTTCTAAAATCCAAAAATGTTTTAGTATTGGCATGCTAGGACAAAAAAGAAAACTTGTCCCTACTAAATGGAGCATCACTGCAACCGATGATATCATATCTAAATCTCTTGTCAAAGAAATTTTGGATTATCCGTTAATTGATTCGTATAGAATTTTTACTTATGGCCATCTTGGAAATTTGTTTTCTGTAATTTTATTTCCCCATAGGTGGATCTATGAAATGATTGAGGCATGGTATTCAAATGGTATTTTGGGATTTGGTTATGATTTTGAGGATGCACGAGGAGTCGATCACCCTCCTGCAATAGATGGCGCATATTTTGCAGCTAAATTAGGCGTATTAGAATATCTTATGAAAAATAAAATTCAGGCCGGGGTTATAATACTGCGTGAAATTAGACCTGAATATGCCATTCCAGTAGGTGTATGGCAGGTAAGAGAAGGAGTTCGTTCTGCAATGAGTCATTCTCCTATATTTGGTGATTCTTTTGATGACGCACTTGCATTGGCTTCAAATAAAACTAGTATTAGTAAACTTGAATGGATCTCAAAAGGAAATATTATGAAATTAATTCGTCAAAAAACAATTGCGGATTTTTTCTAATTACTTTCTACTAAAAACCACGCCTAAATTTTCTAATTTTGGTCTTTTTGGAACATTACATCCTATTTCTAAAGTATGTTTTTATCCAAAAAATTATGATGGATACTCTAAGATGTGTTAAATGTAGTAAACCCATACCAAAAACTGCTAATTATGCAATAACTGTGTTTTTAGTCAAGGGTAAGTTATCTGATCCATTTTATGAGCACCTTTGTTGTCCTGAGAAATTATTTATTCCATGTTAATATAATCTTGATCTATTTATTGACCATTTTTTAATTCAATTTTAGTGCAAAATAAGAACTTGTTAATTGGAATTGCTATTATTGCTAGTCCAATTGTTTTTGCCATTATTGCATTTCCTGATAGCTTTAGTCTCAGTTGGAATCAAGGTCGAGGTGGATTTATTTTTGCACTAGTATTTGTTGTTGCAGAATTAATTGGTCTAAAAATTATTATTTCTAAAAAAAGATTACTATCTGTAATCCCAATAGCTGGTGTTGTAATAGCATATCTTGTAGGATTAGAATATGGACTAAGAGATTTTATTTTATCTGGTGAAGAATTATTTAATGTCCAATTAATTTATTCTTGGACATGGATGTGGGATTTTATCATCATGAGCATTTTTGTTGTAGTTGCACTGAGTATATTTTTTGGTAAACGTTGGATTCGAATCGCTCCTGCAGGTCCAATATTTCTTGCTGGCAGTGCAATAATCCTTTCATTGGATGCATTTTTTCCATATGACTCACTTGGTCCGCTACAATACGTTGTACCTTATTTGGTTCAAACCAATGTTTGGCTGATAAATGTCCTTGATTTAGGAACTGCTACTGCTCGAGATAACATCATGTTCTTAAAAGGTGATTTTGGACCGATGGTACTTCAAGTGTTTTGGCCATCCGCTGGCGTACATAGTGTAATTATCTATTCGTTGGTAATGGGAGCATTTTTGCTAAAAATGAATATTCATAGAAATAGGAAATTGATTTACTTTGGAATAGGAATTGCAGGTACTATAGGTGTAAACATGATTAGGATTTTTTCTCTATCATGGTATGCGCTCAAAGTTACTACTGATGCTAAACAATGGGAGGAATTCCATTCAGTTGCAGGTGAGATCATGTTTTTGCCTTGGCTGTTTGTATTTTTATTGATAGTAATTATTATAGAAACAAGAAGACTAAAAAAATCAGAATCTGAAGGAAAAATTAATCCTAAAAATAATTAGTAATGCTACTTTGACCTCGTATTTCTGCAAGTTCTGAAACTTTTACCCCTAATCGTCTGATTGTACTTTTTTGCTCCTCTAAAGATTCTTTTAGTAGCAACAATGCATTTTTCTGTAATTCTTCCAAACTAGAAGTGTGATTTTTTAACATTCTAGATTTTGTCTTATTTGTTAAATCTGATTGAATAAATTGTATTCCTACTGATTTGAATGTTTTATTATTTTTTTTAATTATTCCGTGTAACTCTTTGCATAACTCAATAATATTTGCTGCAAGAAATTCATAATCAATTGAATCTTTTTTTAGTGTAGAAAGTTTACTGTATTGTATGCTCGCCTCTCTTTCTTTTACTGGGTCAATGTCAATTCCTCTAACTGCATTGAATATGTAGGTTCCATGTTTTCTCCCAAATTCTTTATTCAAAGTAAACACATCTAATTTTTTAACATCCTTGATTGTTTCAAAATTCATTTCAGTAAATCTCGCCTCTGTTTTTTTCCCAATTCCTGGAATCACTCTGATCTTTAACTGTTCTAAAAATTCTTCAATTTTTTCTGGTGATACAATTGTTAATCCGTCGGGTTTTCTAAAATCTGATGCAATTTTGGAAATTAATTTGTTTGAGGAAACTCCTATTGAACAACTAAGTTTTAATTTTTCTCTAACTGCGTTTTTGATCTGTTGTGCTAAATGACTAGCTGTGTCAAAATTTCCATCTACTCTATCTGTGACATCTAAATATGCTTCGTCTTTTCCTACATATTCAAAAATGTCTGCACTTTTCTTAATAATGTCCATAGCCTTTTGAGACATCTCTTCATAATAATCAAAATCGACTGGAAGAAACATTGCATCTTTTCTTTCTTCTAATCTTTTTTTTGCAAAAATAATTGGTATTCCTGATCTTACCCCAAATTTTCTAGCTATGTAATTTGCAGTTGCAATTGCTCCACTATCCCCTCCTCTATCTGAAAAAACACAAACACATACTGGTTTTGATTTTAAATCTGGCGTTCTTACCTCCTCACACTGTGCAAAGAAATAATCAAAATCTATATGGAAAATTATTCTAGACTCCAATATGTTCCTCCTATGATTATCTTTCTATTGTGTATCATCTAAATATTGAACATTTTTAACAATATTATGACTTATCCTATTTCATCTGATGAAAATGGTATTAACATAAAGCCAGAATTGATGGAAAAAGAAAAACTATATCATTTTGTGTTCAAAGATAAAGTTCTATTGCTGTTCAAAGATTCCCAAGATTTCCTAAATTGTTATGAGATTGAAGAAGAAGAATTAGTAAATCAAGTAAAGAATAGCGAAACTGATGAGGAAGTTGAAAAAATCTTTGAAAAATACATCCAACGTGATGACCCAAAAATTAAATAAAAGACAATGAAGATTTTGTTATTAAAGGAACAATAAATTGAGTGAATCAAAAAAATCTAAAGACGCGGAAGACATTTTGTCTGAATTTCATGACACTCATGTATCCTCTGAACCAGAACCAGCATTATCTTCACCAGAACCAGAACCAGCATTATCTTCACCAGAACCAGAACCAGCATTATCTTCACCAGAACCAGAACCAGCATTATCTTCACCAGAACCAGAACCAGCATTATCTTCACCAGAACCAGCATTATCTTCACCAGAACCAGCATTATCTTCACCAGAACCAGCATTATCTTCTCAAAATGCTTCATCCACTGAAAGTAAACATGATCCTGAAGAACGAGATGTAATTTTTGTTGGCAATAAACCCATAATGACATACGTCTCAGCTACTTTAACACAACTTTCAACAAGACATACAGTTACCATTAAAGCTAGAGGCAAAAAAATTACACAGGCAGTTGATGTATCTCAAATGATTGTTAAAAGAATGAATACTGTGGGATATGTTATTAGTGATGTACGAATATTATCTGATTCACTTCTTTCTCAAGATGGTAAATTACGTAATGTTTCTACAATTGAAATTGACATTACAAAAAATTAAAACTATTAGAACATTATTCTTAATATCTGCAGGCATTTCTGCTGTTATCTTGTTATTGGGATTTATCTTATCTTCTTGTGGGATACAACATATTATAATTATTAATGATTTAAAATTGTATGAATCTTCTTTTGATCCTGAATTTTGTGATGGTTTAGTTGAAAGAATTAATTTATTTAATGTTGAATGTGAACCTAAAGTTGAAATTGTAGATTGTGGTTAAATAATATCTGATATGAATGATATTCCAAAATAAATTAACATAGAACTCAAGACAATCATTAAAATTTTATAATTTCTGCTAGAAAGAATTTTAACACTTTTAGATGCAAAATATGCTATTGAATACAACCATGCAAAATCCATCCAAATATGTAACGCAAAAACAATTAGTATTCCTGCAAATGCCCATATTAGCATTGCATCTGAAATTAATTTAAAACCAATACTTAACCACCAAATAATAAAAAATGGGTTTAATGCACTAAGAATAATTCCTGAAAATATCGCTCCGTGTTTTGGACTGAATTGTTTTGTATCTTTTCTTTGTAATGTTGTTTTAATCTGTAATCCTGCAAAAACAAAAAGTACCATAGCTCCTAAAATGGAAATTACAGTTCTAAATTCTGGAAAAATTTCTAATGAAAATACTCCAATTCCTAACAAAATTACTAATGGTAGTTCTACTATTGTATGTCCTATTGCCATTTGTATCCCTGCTTTTCCTCCACCACGCAAGCCTTGTGCTATATTCGCTGCAAATAACGGTCCTGGAGCCATTACCCCTGATGCCGAAATCAAAATAACAGTTAATGCAAATTCTGGTATTTGGTTCAATGATTTTCTATTGTTGTTGATTACGTTATAAAATAAACCTGACAGTGTTGTACTTTTATTATCTGTAAATTGAATCTTTTATGTTTCGTGTTTCTTCATCTGTTTCTTTAATTGCTATCTCTGCTTTTTCTGCCTCTTTTTGTAATAATGGAATATCGCATGAAGTTCCAGGAATTAATTTTGCTATTCCCATACATAATTCTGCACTTGATCTAAAATCAGGACCAGTTCCATCTGTTTGAAAAAGAACCACAATTACATCTTGATTTGTAATGCTGCCCTCATTAAGTAACACCCCAGGAATTCCTGGAATTGTTCCATGCTGAAGAATTTTTAATCCTGATTTTTTTAATTTTTCTCTTGCAGATTCTGTATTGCCTACAGCAACCATTCCTCCTAATCCTCCAAGAGATTTTACTGCAACACTACTTACCACTAGTTCTATTTTTTGTTTTTTTGCCCACTTGAGCATTGTTCTTGCAATCGATCTATGTAATGATTCATGAATGGTGAGATAAGATAAGAAAATTGAAACTTTGAGATCATCATTGATAAAAATTCTTGTTGGATAGTTTGGTTTTCCTTCTTTAACAACGCTAATAGTTGGAAAATTATCTGAATCAATAATTCCTGCTACGCTAAACTGTGATGTCTGAATCATTGATTCGGTTGCAATTGCACTAGCAAATCCCATGGAAGGAAATCCATCTATTAGGTATCCTCCTTCTACATTGATTGGTCTTAATTCTTTAATTCTAATTTTAGAGTACAATGTATTATGTTAAGATTTGGTGAATAATAGTTTTTATCCGATTATTTTTTTTAATTTTGCACTTAATGCAGCATAAATAAAAGGCAAAATGGTTGTAACTTCTGCATGAAGTGTAGACTGTCTTGCCTGTTGTGTGACCTTTCCCCATGAAATAGCTTCTCTTACAAGTGCACCGCTTAAACTACCATCAAATTCTTGTGCAGTTGTAATATAAAATGCATAATCTAAACCCTCTCTGTACTGATTCCACCATAATGTATGGTGTTTTGAAATTCCTCCCCCAATCATCAAAGCTCCTGATTTTTTTGCTTTGAATATTAATCCTGATAATAGTTCTGAATCTGCCGTAATGTTTAATTTAAAATCATTATGTTTTTGTGTGAATAACCATATTTGACTACCTACTGCTCCGTCCATAATCCCAGGTACTACCACATCAATATTATTTTTGTAAGCCCAATACAGAAATGAATTTTCTCCTAAATGTTTTCCAATCATCTTGCATATTTCTGCTGTCGACATTTCTTTTACTCCTTTTTTGTATTCTTCGTCTAAAAATGACTGCATCTTTTCTTCAATGAGTGGACCATAGCTTTCCATTGGTACTAAAATATTTCCAAGTCTGTGAATGTGTTGATCTGCCAATTCCCCATCATCCATAGTGAATGACCCCTCTTTGTAATTTGAAAAATGTCTAGCAATGTCATGATCCAAAGCTCCACAAGTTGTAATTGCAACGTCAAACCACTTGTTTTTTATCATGTCTTTGATGATCCCTCTTAATCCTGTAGATATTACAGCTCCTACAAAGGACACAAACTTTAGGCATTCTTTATCCGAAATCATAGTTGTTAAGATGTCAAGACCATCTGAAAGATTAACTGATTCAAATCCACCTGATTTAGATATCTCGTCAAAGATTTTTTCTATCGACGTGTTTGAATCTATTTGAATGTCTTTTACAGGACGACCGGGCTCTATCATAATGTGATTTTTTTTGAGCTGTATAAAATTCCTGCCTTAATCTGTCTATTTTTACTAGGAGAAATTCCAAGTTTATCTTTATAATGCCTTAAACGAGAAACAGATTCACATGATATCAGGCTGAGCCTGACAAGAGATCGTCCTGCTTCTCACCAATATAGTGTGTTTTTACCTAAAAAGGAACGCGTATCATTTGTTAGTTGATAATGCCTGAATGTTATTGCTTTTTGAATTTATCAAGTATTTTACCCTCAATTCATAATATGTCTATTTTTGAATTCTTTATCGTTAACATTCTAAATCCTTAACATGAATTTTTAATTGATTTAATTTAAAATATGTATTCTATCATCCATCTGATTTTTGATTTTAAAATTATGAATCATGTAATTAAAAAATATATGAATTAGAGATTATGCAGTTGTGATTGGAAAAATCTGTACCGGCGGCTCTATCATCGACATCATCTCAAATCCTGATGAACATCTACTGTGAATTCTCTCTAGTGTTGCATAACTGCATTCAGAACAAATTTGTTGAATCGGTTCCTTGCATGTGAAACACTTGTTTTGTACTTGAAGATTCATTCCACAATTTCTACATAATTCATCTGGCATTTTTATCACCTTGTTTTGAAAATTGGATGAGTGGAAAAAACTTTCCCATCCATAATTTCATATGATGTGACAATGTTTGAATGGTTGATGGAATACTTTGAATAATCATTTCCAATCTCCCTATTCTACTGATACTCTCTTGCCTTTTGGTTTTTCTTCGGCAAGGGCCAAGGTCAGCTCCAGTATTCCATTGGTGTATTGTGCCTTAGCTGAATTTTCATCTACTTTGTACTTCAATGGAATTTTTGTACTGTATTTTCTGTCTCCATGTTTGGCAGAAATCTCTACTACTCCTTCTACTATGTTTACATTGATGTCTGATTTTTCAATTCCTGGCATCTCTGTAATCATCTTTAGAGTACGGCTTTTTTCGTCAACGGATTCGTCCACATATGGTTCTCTGACATCTAACTCAGTCAGTGAACCCTTAGGCTTTACATTTCCCCATTCTTTTACATGAGGTTTTCCGTTAGGTCCTATGGTCATCTCATAGCCATAGTAATACGGGCCAAATGTTTGAATTTTTGAATCATTTGGAAATTCAAAGATGTCATCCGTGGCAAAAAAAGGATCAGACAATCTTCGAAATGCTCTCTCGAATTGGTTATCAAACCACATTTTATTCACCGAATGTATGTAATATACATTACATTATATAAATATTTTGCAAATTATATGGATATATGACTGATTGTCATTTTTATGACAATGTTAAAATATGATTCTTCTGAGTGATACTTATGCTAAATTCCATTCTTGCATATGAAGAAATTCAATCAAAACCGAGAACTGAAAGACAGGTGACATATTTTTGTAGATTGTGTAGAGAGTATGGAATAAAAACACGAAAAGCACATTTACAAAATTATCATAATGCCAATCGCGATACAGTAACAAAGAGAAGCAATCAGGATCTAGTTGATGTTATTTTTATAGAATCTAAATAATGATTTTAATGTTTAATTATATTTTATTAGCAACCTCGATTAGTATTTCCTATGTCTAAACCATTGAAATCTAGTTTTATTGATCATATCAATATGGAAGTAAAAGATTTAGAACAAAGTGTAACATTTTACAAAAATCTTTTTGGATTTGAAATTAAAAAAGAGCAACCTGAAGAGAAATCAAAAATTATTGGTAATGCTAATATCAAACTCTGTCTGTATGAGAATCCTGAGATGAAACCTGAAGGTGCAATTACTCATTTTGGTTTTCATGTTGAAAATTTTGATGAAATAATAATGACATGTAAATCTTTAGGTGTTACAATTCATTATGATGGTCCTGTTCAATTTGAAAAGTCACGTTCTATATACATAAGTGATCCAAATGGATATGATATTGAGCTAAGCGAAGTTTTTGGAGATGGATTATAATGAATACCATTTCAAAAATAATGAGACAAACACAATGAATATACAAGATACTCGTATACTGATTACTGGTGGAACAGGATTTATTGGTTCTAGACTTGCAAAAAAACTACATGATTCTGGTGCAGATATAACAATTCTTGCTAGAAGAAAGCAAGAAAACTTACCTTTTAAAATAATTCTGGATGATCTAACAAATCCTAATTTACACTTTGAACAAAAATTTGATGTTGTGTATCATTTGGCATCTGTGACACCTCTCGAAAAAAATAAAAAAATAATTCGTTCTGTAAATTACGATGGTGTAAAAAATCTTTTTTCTGCTGTATCTGGCGCTAAATTGTTTATTTATATTTCAGGTTTAGCTGTATTTGATCCAAAACACGACAAAATTATAGAAACAACTCCTAAAAAATTTGATACTGAATTCATTAAAACGCGAATCAAAGCGCAAGAATTCCTAGAAGAAAACTGTAAGAAATCAGGAATAAATTTTTCTGTGGCATATCTGGGGGATATCGTATATGGTGACGGTGGATTTTTCAAATCAATGATACTTGATAGAATGCAAAAAGGTACATTCAGAATCCCTGGAAATGGTAAATACATCAAAAATTTCATTCATGTTGAAGATGTTGTTGGCGCATTAATTGAAATTATTCAAAAGGGAGAAACTGGTTCCTATATTTTGACTGATTCTAAACCTATGCCGTTTGTAGAATTTCTAAATTATATCTCTGATAATCTTGGAGTCAAAAAATCAAAAACGGTTCCAACTGCTTTGGCAAAATTAGTATTAGGTTCAGATGCAATTAAACTGTTAACCCGTTCAGTCAGTGCGTCAAATCATAAAATCTCCCAAATCTATGATTTCAAGTTCCCAACTTACAAAGAAGGTCTAAGTAACGTACTTCCTAAATTATGACTCTACATGTATATTTTTTATGAATTAGAAAACTTAAAACCTGCATCCTGTCTTTGATTTTTGAATGGGAAATAGAATCAGAGTAGGATTAGTAGGTATAGGTAATTGTTTTGCAGGCTTAATACAAGGAATTGAATACTATAGACAAAACCCTTCTCAAGAGGTAACAGGTATAATTCATGATAAACTAGCTGGATATGGAATTCATGATATTGATTTTGTATGTGGTTTTGATGTGGGCGATAACAAAGTTGGAACTCCTCTAAATGAAGCAATTTACGCATACCCCAACATGGTTGATTGGATTCCAAAAGAGAAAATGCCAAAAACAAATGCCAAAGTCTATGAAAGTCCACTGTTAGATGGAGTAGGAATTTGGGTTGAAAACCGAATCAAACCTCTTGAATCTAAAAAAACCCATGAACAAATCACTGAAGAAGTAAAAAAAATTATCAAAGAAAATAATGTTGAAATTATTGTGTCTTACTTGCCTGTAGGCTCTGATAAAGTGACAGAATTTTGGGCTCAAATCTGTCTTGACACAAACACTGCTTTTGTAAACTGCATACCTTCCTTTATTGCATCTGATGAAAAATGGGCAAAAAAATTCAAAGAAAAAAATATTCCAGTAATTGGTGATGACATTAAGGGTCAAGTCGGAGCTACAATCGTTCACAGAACACTTGCAAAACTCTGCAGTGATCGTGGAACTAAAATTGAAAAAACTTACCAAATTAACGTAGGTGGAAACACTGATTTCCTAAACATGAAAGAACAAGACCGTTTAGCCTCAAAGAGAATATCTAAAACAGAAAGTGTTCAAAGTCAACTCAAGGAGAGATTAGCGGATGATCAAATTTATGTTGGCCCATCTGATTTTATTCCATTTTTAGGCAATACTAAACTAATGTTTATGCGAATTGAAGGTAGACAATGGGCTAACATTCCGTACAATATGGAAGTTCGTTTAGAAGTAGATGATAAGGCAAATTCTGCTGGTATTGTAATTGATGCTATTAGATTAGCAAAGATTGCACTAGATAGGGGTGTAGGAGGCCCAATTATTCCTGCAAGCGCATATTTAATGAAACATCCTCTTGAACAAATGCCAGATGTTCAAGCGAAAAAAGACTGTGAAAAGTTTGTTGAAGGAAAATAACCCTTAAAATTATTAGATTCTGAATTTATTTCTATTATCTTTTTAAAAGAATCCCTTTGATTTCTTATTTTGGCTCAACACTTTATACGTAAAAATATGATCTAATTCTATTTTTATATAAAATTTAGGCTCGATTTTTAGTATTTCTAATCGTTGAAAATCTATGCTAAATGATATTCTAATTTCATAATAACCACCGTTACGAAAAAAATGATAGTAAACCAAGAAAAATTAATCAATTATGTCAACTAAACTTGTTAACCATCGATTATCCAACCAATTGAGAAAATAATTTCATTGGTTCATATTAAAAAAGTAGAGATCTTTGGTTTCAAATCATTTGGGTTCAAAAATACTACAGTTATGTTTGAACCAGGATTAGTTTCGATCTCTGGTCCAAACGGTTCTGGAAAAAGTAACATTCTTGATGCAATAATTTTTGCACTTGGTGAAAACAAACCAAAAATGATGAGAGTGGACAAACTTCGATCTCTTATTCATGATATTGAAGGTAATAGACATGGACCAAAGATGGCCCGATCTAGTGTTCATTTTGATAATTCCGACAGAAAAATTCCTGTAGATTCTGATTCAGTAGAAATTACTAGAGAGATGGATGATAAGGGTGAAAATAATTATTATCTAAATAAAAAACCAATCAATCGAAGTCAGATATTAGATTTATTGGATGTTGCAAATGCTGGGTTGGGTCAGCTTAATGCAGTGCAACAAGGAACTGTTACTAGGATTTCTGAATTTACATCTGAAGAAAAACGAAAAACAATTGAAGATTTAATTGGTCTGTCTTACTTTGATGAGAAAAAAACTGAAGCCATCAAACAACTTGATGATGCTGATAGACGATTAGAGATTGCACTAGCAAAGATGGGTGAAATTAAAAAAAGAATTGATGATCTTGAAGAAGAAAGAAATCAAAAACTACGCCATGATATTCTTGAAAGAGAACTAAATCGTTACAAAGCTATTGCCGCCTCAAATAAACTACGCCTAATAATAAGTCAAAAGACCTCCAAAGAAGACACATTTAACAAAATTAATACGGAAATTAAGACATTTGATGAAGAGAGAATTCAGATTAGAAATGAAATTAATGCTTTAGATGCTGAAAAATCAAAATTAATGACTGCTGCAAATGATTACAGTCAGGCTAAGGCTGCTATTGATTCTGAACTAAGTGCTGCAATGGAACAATACGAAATCGATAACAGTGCAATTGTTGCATCAAACCAACGACTAAAACAAATTGAAATAAGAATTCCTGAAATTCAAAATGAAATTGAAGCAATTAATCAAACTGGACAAGAAATCCAATCAAATATTTTACAATGTCAAGAATCAATCAATGAAATTAACATAAAAAAGAATAAAATCAATGATGACTTAGAAGTTATTGATTCTGAAAGAAATAAAATACTAACAGAACAATCTATTGCAGCATCTAAAAAATCTGAAATAGATAATAAGATAAAATTGCTCTCTGATCAACTTAATGATACAAAACTTAAACTATCGAAAGTTGAAAATGAAAAAGATGAATCCCAAATTAAAATTAAATCCAATTCTACACGATTATCTGAATTGGAACAAGATGTTGTAAAACTTTCTACCTTAAAATTAAGATTAGAAACTATCATTGCTAATCATAATGCTTCTATCTCTGAATTACAATCAAGAATAGCAAGATTAAATTCCAAAAAATCAAAAACTGTAAATGATATTGAAGAACTTGATTTAATTTTAGAAAAATCTAGTAAGGCTGCTGCTCAATATGAATCAAAAATTAAAACTGTAAAAGGAATAATGCATGAAGATTACACTGTTGCTAAATTGAAAGAAGATGCAGATAAGCTTGGAATTCAAGGTTTAGTTTATGAAATGATTTCTTGGGATAAACAATATGAGCGTGCAGTACTTGCTGTAAGCTCTGATTGGATTAAGGCAATCGTTGTACCTGACTTTGCAACTCTACTTGGAATTGCAGAAGTCGCACGTTCAAAAAATCTACCAAAATTAAAAATAATACCGCTTGACGCAATTCCAAAATTCAAATTAGATTTACCAAAAGATCCTGGTGTAATTGGTGTGCTTTCCGACTATGTGAAATGTGATCAATCACACTCATCTCTCAAAACATTTCTTTTTGGAAATGTGGTTCTAGTTGATTCTAGGGATTCTGCGTATAGAATCTCTAAACTTGGTCATAAGGCTGTGACTATAACTGGTGAGTATTTTGAGGCTAAAGGTGGGGCAGTCATTATTGATATTAATTCAAAAATTTCTAAATTAACCAAAATCATCTCGATGAGTACTGATATTGATGGCTTGCTAGAATCTATCAACCTTCTTAAAAAATATGTTTTAAAGAAAAAAAACTCCTTGAAGAAACTTGAAGATTCTATTCAGAGTTATACTAAGAGATTATCCCTTTCAGAACAGGGTCTTGCATCTACAGATGAAAATTATTCTCATTTGAAATCAAGAATTTCATCTGCAATTAATATGAAGCAGCAATTAACTGAAAGAATTTCTGAATTAAACAAACGACATGCTACTTTGCTTGTAGATGTATCTTCCAATGAATCTCATATAGAATCACTTAACTCAAGAATTACAATTGTTGAAGAAAACTATGCAAGTGGAGAGCAAACACGTATTGCAAATGAACTATCTAAAATTAATGAAAAGAAATCTAATCTTGAAAAACTTTACACAACTATAATGAATGAATATCGTGATAAAGATTCACAGTTGACAACATTACTAAATGAAGAGAATAGAAAACAATCTCTAATAAAAAGTCTTAATGATGAAATATCTTCGTTAAATTCACAACATGAAGAATTAGAAAATAAAATTAAAGAATTAGAAATAAGAAAGGAATCTAAGACAAGCATGCTTGTAACACTTAGAGAAAAAGAACAAGAACTAATTTCTACTTCTGGTTCTTCTATTGGTCAGCTTAAAGAATATGATGATAAATTAAAAATTCTTTCAGAAAAAGACAAAGAGCTTACTAAGGAAATTAACTCACTTGAAAGACAATCTGATTCTCTTACTCGTGATTTACATGAGTTAAATGAAAATGAAACAAAACTTAATGCAATTTTGTCATCATTTGGATTTGATAAAAACATAGAGATATTTGATGTTGAACCTATAGTTCATGGATTAACTACTGAGTTTAACTCTCTTAATGCTCTTAATGCAAAAGCTCCTGAGACTTATCTTGAAGTATCTTATGGTTATCGTTCTATGTCTGTACGTAAAAATTCATTGGAAGAAGAACGAAATTCTATTGTTAAATTTATTGAAGATATTGAAAAAGATAAACGTCAAACCTTCTTGGATGCATTTGACAAAGTTGACAAAGAAATACGTCTTATCTTCAGTAAAATGACTGGTGGTAACGCTTGGCTTGAATTACAAAATGAAGATGATATTTTCAATTCTGGTATATCTTACATGATTCAATTTCCAAATAAACCAAAAAGAGAATCAACATCAATTAGTGGTGGTGAAAAAACTCTTGCGGCAATTGTCTTTGTATTGGCACTTCAAAAATTAAAGCCATCTCCATTTTATCTATTTGATGAGGTGGATGCACATCTTGATGCACCAAACTCAGAACGACTTGCTAAAATTTTAGAAGAACGTTCACAAGAGAGCCAATTCATTATGGTATCTCTAAAAGACTCTGTTGTACAAAAAGCCAAACTAATCTACGGTGTTTATCCAAAAAATGGTGTATCCTATGTTGTTACATACAAAGACAAACGTATGCCTTCAGTTAAAACATCTTAATCTAGACTAACATAACAAGCAACAAAGTGATCTTTTTCTATATTTTCCAAAATTGGTTCGATTTTACATTTCTCGAGGGCATATGGACATCTTGCTCTAAATCTACATCCTGAATAAACATCAATGTCGAGAGGATCATTGATTCTAATTATTTTTTCTTTATTGAGATTTTCTGGGTTTGGTTCGGAAATTGCATCAATTAGAGCTTGCGTGTATGGATGCTTTGGTTTTAACAATATTTCATCAATTGCCCCTATCTCTACAATTTTTCCAAGATACAGAATTCCTATTCTTTGGCCAAAATGTCTAGCAGTAGCTAAATCATGTGTAATGTAAACAAATGAAATTTGATATTTCTTTTGTAGTTCGTGCATTAATTCAAGCATTTCAGCTCTAATTGATACATCTAACATTGAAACAGGCTCATCTGCGATGATTATTTTTGGTCTTAACGCTAAGGCTCTTGCAAGTACTACTCTTTGCCTTTGACCTCCTGATAACATATGTGGATATTTTTTCAGAATATCTTCAGTCGACTCTAGTTTCACTTCATGTAATGCCTCAATGACTCTTTTTTTCCTGCCTTCTTTATTCCCAATCTTGTGTATCTCCAAGGGTTCTGAAACAATATCTTCAATATTCATTCGTGGATTGATTGAATCATACGGATCTTGATGTATCATTTGACAGTTCATTCTAATTTTCTCTAAACTTTTTTTATCATCTTTGATTTCTTCATTTTCAAAAATTATTTTTCCAGAGTCTGCTTGAATGGATTTAAGAATTAATTTTGCAATTGTAGATTTACCAGATCCTGACTCTCCAGCTAATACAAATACTTCTCCTTTACTTAGACTAAATGATATATCATCAACTGCTTTTATTGTAACTGTTTTTGTTCTAAAGATACTTTTTTTAATAAAACTCTTCTTCAAATTTTCTATTCTTAGAATTTCATCCAATGTATAGAATTGGATAAAGAGGTATATCAAGAAATATCATTCATGCCTGATGATTTATCATAAGGCATTTATGTTAAAAAAAGTCTGTTTTATTACTTGAGTAAAACAATCCAAAACAGTCTAAATTATAAAAAATATGTAGTTGATTCTAAATTGCAATATTTTAAACCTAATTCTGCTAAAATTGAAAAGAGTTTTGCAGATGAAGTTTCTTTTAGCCTAACTCAAAATTGTAAATTTATTAACCCAAAATTCTTTTATGATAAAAAAGGTTCTGAATTATTTGAAAAAATATGTGATTTATCTGAATATTATCCTACTAGGACAGAAATTAATATCCTCCAAAATCTAAAAGAAAATTTTGTTAAATATGTTGATCGTTCATTTCGATTAGTAGAACTTGGTAGTGGCTCTTCGGTTAAAACAAGGCTGATTTTAGACATTTTAAATAATTTTCAAGAAAAAATTGAATATTTTCCAATCGATATTTCTGAAATTTTAACTGAAAGTTCTTCTTTACTTCAAAAAGATTATGAAAATTTGCATATCACTGGAATAATTGATACCTATGAGGGTGGTCTTGAATTTATAAAAAATTATGATAATAAAAAAAATCTAATTATTTTCTTAGGTTCTAGTTTTGGGAATTTTGTTCCTGAAGATGGAAAAAAATTTCTAAAAAAAATCAATTCTACTATGAAAGATAATGATTTGTTTTTAATTGGTTTGGATTTAGTAAAAAATAAAGAAACTTTGGAAAATGCATATGATGATTCTAAAGGAATAACTGCACAGTTTAATCTTAATGTTTTATCTAGAATCAATGATGAATTAGATGCTGATTTTAATCTAAATAATTTTAGCCATTATGCAAGATATAATGAAAATGAACAAAGAATTGAAATGTATCTGAAATCTTTAGTGGAACAATTTGTTGTTATCCAAAAAGCTAATCTTTCAATAACATTAAAGAAAAATGAATTAATTCATACTGAGCATTCACACAAATACAAATTATCCCAAATTAAAGAATTAATGACCCAAACTGGGTTTGACATTAAGCATATTTGGTTAGACGAAAATAATTACTTTGCATTGACTTTGGTATCCAAAAGATCTTAGTTCTAATTATTTTCAACACATCTGAATCCTGAAAATAGCCATCTTTCATCTAATCTGAAAAAATTTCGATAACTTCCACGAACAGACATCTTTGGCGTTCCAAATGAACCACCTCGTAATACTTTTTGATTTGTAAACCACTTGTCATTATATTCATCAAATCCAGATCTGAATCCAGGATAACCTGTGAACTCTGATGCTGTCCATTCCCAGACATCGCCAATCATTTGATGACACCCTGATGAACTTATCCCATTAGGATATGATCCAATTTCTGTACATCTCCAATGATATGATTCTAATAAGTTGGCATTTTGTTCTGTTGGAGGTTCATTTCCCCAAGGAAATATTGTTTTTTGTTGTTTTTCTTCATCCCAACAAGCAGCTTTTTCCCATTCTGCTTCTGTTGGTAGTCTCTTTCCTGCCCATTTGCAATATGCATCTGCTTCATAATAGCTAACATGGCATACTGGCTCTTTTGGATTTAATTTTCGAGTTCCTATAAAATCTCTAACTTTCCATTGACCGTCAATTTTTTCCCAATACATCGGTGATTTCCAATCATTTTCTTTTACTTTTTCCCATCCATCCGATAACCAATGTTTGTAGGTATCATATCCACCATCCTCCATAAATTTTAGATACTGTTCATTGGTAATCGGAAACACATCAATTGAATAATTTTCTAGATATACTTTGTGTTCTGGTAGTTCAATATCATAACAATATTCATTACCATTATACCCCATTGTGTATATGCCTCCTTTGATTTGAACTGATTTTTGTTCAACATTTTTTGATTTTGGTATTTCATTTTTTTTGATTGGTATGTATTGATCTGCCAATAAATGTTGTAAATCATACACTAGTAATTCTTGATGTTGACACTCATGATGTAGTCCTGTAATAATTAATTTTATTGCGTTGTTATTTAATGAATTTGATTCGATAAGATGATTCACTCTTTGACTAATCGTATTAAAATATTGAAAAATTTGTTCAGTTGTAGGTCTTGATATGATTCCTCTTTTACTCTTGTCATGAGGAACTCCAAATTGTTGATAATAAGAGTTTAGATACTCTGAAAATTCTTTAGAGTAGAACTCATATTTGTTATTTATCTTACTCATAATTGTTTCATAGATCCAACTCACATGACCGACATGCCATTTTACAGGACTAGTAAAAAATGCAGTTTGTACTATGAAATCATCTTTTTCAAGAGTTTTTACTAATTCTAAAGTTCTGTTTCTTGTTTCTTTGAATTGCTCTAAAAGTGATTTATTTTCTTCCACATCTGTGGCAGTTTTCATTTTTTAATAGCCTCTTGCAAAAATTGGTCTTTCTTTGCTTTGTTCATTACAGTAAATGCATTTTCCATTAGTGTTTTCACTATCAAATGGAATTACTCTTATATCTGCTCCAGTTTCCTCTTTGATTTTTTCTTCACATTCTGTTTTACCGCACCAATATGCATTGAAAAACCCACCTTTTCCTATTTTTGATTTGAATTCTGAATATTCTGAAATATTTATTGTATTTTGTTTAGCTTTCACTTTTGCAATTTCTAACATGTCTTTTTGTATTTCATCTAATATTGTGGATATTTTTTCAATTTCATTGAATCCTATGCTTATTTTTTCTCGATTGTATCTTTTTGCTAAAACAATTTGTTGTTTTTCAATATCTTTTGGACCAATCTCTATTCTTAATGGGATTCCTTTTAGCTCCCAATCATTGAATTTGTAACCTGGCGTCAGTTCGTTTCTATCATCTACATGAACTCGAATTTTTTTAGATTCTAGTTGTTGACGAATTTCATTTAATTTTGGAAATATGACATTTTTTGCATCATCAGATTTGTAAATTGGAACAATTACTACTTGAATCGGTGCTACTTTTGGCGGAAGCACGAGACCTTTGTCGTCACCATGCACCATGATCATTGCTCCAATAAGTCTCCATGATACTCCCCATGATGTTTGCCATGCAAATTGTTCAACATTATCTTTATCTGAAAATTTTACTTCAAATGGTATTGAAAAGTTCTGTCCTAGAAAATGTGATGTTCCCATCTGAAGTGCTTTTCCATCTGGCATTATTGATTCCATAGTGGTGGTGTATACAGCTCCTACAAATTTTTCTTTTTCACTTTTCTTGCCTGTAACTACAGGAATTGCTAATTCATCTTGAACCGTATTTTTATAAATTTCAAGAATCTCCATGACTTCTCTTTCAGCTTCATCCTTAATTGCATGTACAGTATGGCCTTCTTGCCATAAAAATTCTGAAGTCCTAAGAAATGGTTTTGTAGCTTTTATCTCTGCTCTTAATGCTGTATTCCAAAAATTAATTTTAAGAGGTAAATCTCTCCAACTCTGAATCCATTTTGAATACATTGTGTATGCTAAAGTTTCTGAAGTTGGTCTAAGTGCTAATCTATCACCTATTTCGTTTTCTCCTGAATGTGTAACCCAAAACACTTCTGGATTAAAACCTGCAAAATGTTTTTGTTCTTTTCCTAAAAGTGATTCCGGAATTAAGACTGGAAGAAAACCATTTCTGATTCCCTTTTCAAAGAATTTTTCATCAAATGTATTTCTTAATGATTCCCAAATAGAATATCCATCTGGTCTTAACACTATTAGTCCTTTAACTGGTGCATAATCTGCTAACTTTGCTTTGAGTACGACTTGTGTGTACCACTCACTGAAATCTGCCTCTTTTGAAACTGTAATTCCGATATCTTCTTTACTCAAACTAGAATTCAAAGAAATAATTTTACTAATGAGCCTTTCGTGATGATTCTACCTGTTTTGTTTAATTTTTTTATTTTAAAGGGTCACCTTTACAGAGGACTTTACCCATTACTCTGCTTTGAAAATTCGGGCAAACAAAACACTGGATAAATTGAATATCTTCTTTTAATACTGGGCATTTTACAAATTCTTGCTTCATTTTTTTAAGCATTTTTGGGCTGACTCCTTTTAGTTTTAATTTTCCTTTGTCGTCCATCATGCCTGATTCTTTAAGCTCATTTTTGACATCTTCTGGAAGTTTTTGTTTATCTTCTGTCATGTCGATTGTTACTTCATATTTATGTTCTAATTCTTCCATGAGATAACCTATCATCAACCTTGATTTATTACTAGCGTTTTTGATATTAGAAAAAATTATGCTTTAATATCCTGAACCATTTTGATATTAAATACCTCTAACAAATATCAAATTTTTATAAAAACAAGCACTTTTGATTTTTTAATATATTCAATATGAAATATACTAGATTTCTGGTCTGCGTAAATATTGTATGTAATTCAATACACATACGGTTCCTTATGTTTGTAGAAAATTATTATTTGATATGACAGATAAACGTCAGATTTCTAATGATAAAGAAAAATCTGCCTCAAAAACATTGGTGACTTCAAAATCTTTGGACTCTAAAAATAAAACAATTGAAGAAAAACGACTAAAACTTGCATTAGACTTACGTAAATTCTGAAACTTTAGAATTATTTTGGTTAATGCGATCATTTAATGTGTACCTGGCATATTGAGTGTGAATTTACACTCAACTTTAATATAATTAGTAATTTTTTTGCAAATTAGAAAACAATTGCTGGCAATTTTTGATGTTGAAGGAGTTCTATATGATGCAGAATATCTTCCAATTCTTGCAGAAAAACTCCATAAAGAAGATGAAATTTGGGAAATTACAAAAAAAGGCATACAAGGTGTGATAAATTGGGAAGACGGTCTTAGAACAAGAGTTGAAGCATTAAAGGGACTAGATTATGAGACATGTAAAGAAATTGCAGATGCATTACCAATAATGACTGGCGCAAAAGAGGCGTGTAGAGTTCTAAAAGCTGCAGGATGGAAACTATTAGCTGTTTCTGGTGGATTTACAATAATGACTGACAGATTAAAAAAAGAATTAGACTTGGACTATGTCTATTCAAATGAATTGGTATTCAAAGATGGTAAACTAGATGGACTTGTATTACATGTAGATTCTGATAAATCAAAATCCGCAAAAATAAAAATTGCAGAATGGAATGAAAAAAAAGAAGATATCATATGTGTTGTAGACGGTGCAAACGATGTCAAGTTATTTGATATATCTGGTCTAGGAATTGCATATAGAGCTCAGGATGTTGTAAAGGATTTGGCAACTACCACATTAGAAGAAAAAGATCTTTCAAAAATCCTTGATATTATAAATAAACATTATCATCTGACACTTGAAACTCAAACTCCTGCATAAACAATATCTTACTGTATTTTTACAACTAATGTAATTGCAAATCATTCCTATACACATAGAAAAAGAAATTGAACCTGATGAGGATTTATCTGAACTAATAATAAATTCACAGGAAATACATGATGGCGATGTTTTAGTTATTGCTCAAAAAATAATCTCTAAACAAGAAGGTCGTATAGTTGAACTCTCATCTGTAGTTCCTTCATTATTAGCTGAAGGTATTAGCTCCGAATACGAAAAAGATCCAAAGCTCATACAATTAATTCTAAATGAATCAAAACAAATTATACGAATGGATCGTGGAATAATCATAGTTGAAACAAATAATGGATTTATTTGTGCAAATGCCGGTATAGATGAAAGTAATGTTCCAAATGGATATGCAACTCTACTTCCGCTTAACTCAGATCTTTCTGCAGACTCTATTCGTAATGAAATATTGAAAAAAACCAACAAAACAATTTCTGTTATAATCTCTGATACATTTGGTCGTCCATTTAGAATGGGGCAAACTAATTGCGCCATTGGTATTTCTGGTATGAATCCAATTCTTGATTATGCTGGCACTAAAGACTCTTTTAACAAAACATTACGTGTAACAGCAATTGCAATTGCTGATGAATTATGTAGTGCGGCTGAATTAGTTATGAAAAAAACAACCAATTGCCCTGCTGTAATCATACGTGGTTATGATTTCAAAAATGAATCCTCATCCATAAAATGTCTTGTTCGTCCAGAAAAAGAAGATCTATTTAGATGAGTAGATATTTGCAATAGGATTATAATCAAAGAATATAATTTTACATTTAATTGATTATTAAAACCGAATTACATTGTCACAACTCATTCTCAAATTTTCATGTGGGGGATAAAGAAGCACCATATGATTGTGATATATCGATAAGAGATCAACTTGAACGCTCTTTTCGTTTAGGATTAGGTGCAATCTTTGTTACCAATCATAATACTTTGGATGGATACCACCAGTTATTACAATATAAAAAAAATCATTCAAAATTTCAAAATATTGAAGTTTATCCTGCAGAAGAGATCACAACTGATACTGGAGCTCATGTTCTAGCATATGGGATTCATAATGCTATAAAACCTGGAATGACTTTGGATGAGATTATTGATCAAGTAAAAAGCCAAGGTGGTGTTTCATCTGCACCACATCCATTTAGTTTACTTGATGCTCTCCGTGATGATGCTAAAAAATGTGATATGGTTGAGGTTTTCAATAGTAATAACATTGATATTCTTTCAAATGCTAAGGCCACCCAATTTGCAATGGATAATAAAATGATACAGGTATCTGGTAGCGACTCTCATGTTCTTTCAACATTAGGTCGCTGTGTGAATTTAATAGATTCTGAAAATAACCTTGATAGTATATTACACTCAATGAAACATGGTAAAATTGAAATTTTGCAAACTGGCTATGCATTACAAAATGAAACACTTGATCATCTAAAATACAAAATTCATAATTCAAAAGATTACCTGATAGATTATATCTCTGAGCATTATCCTCATGCAAAATGGCTTTTGATTTTTCTGCTAAAAATATACGATGTGAATCAAAATAGTCATGTATGGGCTTTATTTTATAAAATTGCATTATTCTTGATGAAGAGAATTTCTCAAAAAATTAATTTCCAAAATCATGATCCAGGATTTATGAAGGATCGAAATCTTACAACTATGTTTAAAATGGCACTATAGTCAAAAATACGATATTAGAACTCGTATGATTTTAATATGACAAAACATGCATAATGGATTAGATAACATTATGTCTGAATCAACTGAAAAAAAATTAGATGCAACTGGATTGTTTTGTCCAGAACCTGTATTTAGGACCAAAATTGAGATTGAACGAATGCAAGTAGGACAAGTGTTAACTGTATCTGCAGATGACCCTGCAGCAGAAGAAGACATATCCCGATGGGTTACAAGAAATGGTCATGAATTATTAGACTTGAAAAAAGATGGTAATACTATAACATTTCAAATTAAAAAGGTAAAATAAATTAATATCATGGCATCTGTCACTAGTTCTGATATTTTAAATCGAGTAGGTAATACTCCACTAGTAAAATTAGATTCCCTTTCGAATTCAAGAATTAATTATTTTGCAAAACTTGAAGGACATAATCCATTTGGTTCTGTTAAAGATCGGGCAGCATATTGGATGATTAAAGACGGTGAAGAGAAAGGTAAACTGACGAAAGGAAAAAGTATCATAATTGAACCAACATCTGGAAACACTGGGATAGCATTAACTGGTATTGCAAATTTACTTGGTTACAAAGTTGAAATTGTAATTCCTGAAAAAGCCAGTAATGAAACTAAAGATATAATTCGTAAGTTGGGTGCTAAAGTTTTTGAAACTAGTGATGATCTTTGTCCTAAAGTAGGAGCTGGAACTGATCAAAGTATAGCACTGGCAACATCCATAGCCTCATCTAGACCTGACACATATTATTCCCCTAACCAATATGCAAATGAGGCCAATTTTATGGGTCATTATGTTGGTACAGGCCCTGAAATTTGGAAACAAACAGATGGAAAAGTCACTCATTTCTTTACTGGTGTTGGAACTGGTGGAACAATCACCGGAATTGGTGCATATCTTAAAGAAAAAAATCCACATATTCAAATAATTGGTTGTCAACCACAACAAAATCATCTTATTCAAGGATGGAGAAATTTTGAAGAGTCGGCAAAACCTGATTTATTTTTAAAACGCGAAAACATAGTTGACGATTGGGTATCTGTTGATAATGACGAAGCTTTTTCAGTTGTAAAAGATGTACTTAGAAAAGATAAATTATTAATTAGTCCTTCTTCTGCCGCTGTTTATGCCTGTATGAAAAAATATCCTGTGGATGGAGAGGCATGTATAGTTGGAATATTTGCAGATGATGGAAGAAAATTCAAAAGTGTTTATTCTACACAAAACATAATGACTGAAACCGAATTTGATGATGCTTTAAAAGAAGCAAAACATATGTCTGAACTGGCATACTAATTTTCAGTTATCTATTTTTTAGGTTCATCTTCTTCTAACATATTTTTCAAATGTTTTTCATAAAATTCTCTAAAAAACTTATTCATATCCATTTCATGATGAAGACATGCATTACTTGTTTCTATTAGTTTTTCTCTTAGTTCTTTACTCCATTTACTTTGTTGCTTGTCATTTGATTTGATGCTTGATGGATTTTGTTTTACTTCTTCCATGTTTGTAATTAATTTTAATCCTATTTGGCGAAATTTACTAATGTTAAGTAAAAATAAACCTGATTGCTCCTTATCTGCTAAATTCATTAATGCGTGAGCTTGAGTATAATATTCTGTTCCCTTTTCACTATATTTTTTAAATTCATTGACACGTTTTTGCCAATATTGTTCGGTAGCATTTTCAATTACTTTGTAATTAAATTGAATTTCTGATAATTCTTTTCCAAGATTTGCTAAACTGTTACTGTATTCTTTGGCTGTTTTTTTTAATTTTTCAAGATCTTCGGCCATAAGTTCTCAATATTTTCCTTCAATAAAGAGTTTGAAATCTAATTTTTGGAATCATTCTTCCAAACCTCAAAAGAATTTTTTGAATAATTCATCATGCATTTTTCACAAAATGAATTCCATTCATCAACTTCTAAATTTTTGAAAAATTCCACGGTCCATGCATATGGTGGCTCTTTTCTATATTGAAATTGCTGAATTGTGTAAATATCTTTTTCATTAAATTTATTTAAACACTTTTTACATTGAACATTCTTCATTTAATATTTCATCATCTATGTTGGTTATTTAGTAATTTTTAATTCATAAAATCTATATCTAGTCATATGCATTGTTACACACAAAATGGTATTGATAAAATAAAATTCATCCTTAAATTTCAGATGAATTTTTCTGGTCTTAGTACTTGAACATCTGAAAGATATACTATAATTGCAAAATCTGAAAATAGAGAACGTGTAATTTCTTCAACTATGTCTTTTAGCCTTGCTTCTGTGGAAATAATTTCTATCTTTAGATTTTTTTCATTTTTAAATCCCTGTCCTCTAACTCCTTTAGACCCATTTCCATCAACCTCATACAATGTATATCCTGTAATACCATGTTTGTTTAGTATTTCTAAAATATTTTTTTGAGCAAGTATCTCACATGTTACAGTTAGTAATTTAACATCAAATAGTTTCATATCAAATTAATTCCTAAATAATTGAATAAGTTTATCGGTGCTTCTAAATTATGTAGCATTGAAGATACTGTAAACATTATTGGTAATAAAATTATGATGTTATATGGAAAAGTTATTCCAAGTGCAGATGTTATGTACAAGCTTGGTTTTGCTTGTGGTATGGCATGTCTTAAAACTGCAGGTGCAGCAATAAATGATGCACTTGCCATCAATAATCCAAACATCACTGCTCCTCCTAGACTCAATCCTAATGCAGTCGCTACAAGTACGCCAATAATTCCATTGAATGTAGGAAGTAATATTGAAAATGTGACTAAAAATAATCCCACTTTTTTAATATCATCTAGTCTTTGACCTGCTATTATTCCCATCTCTAACAAAAATATTGCAATAGCTCCTGTAAACAATTCGTCAAAGACTATGCTAATAGAATCAAATCCTTTATCCCCTATAAGATATCCAATTACTATTCCTCCGAGTAGAATTACGATTGCTTTTCCTGTTATTGATTCATGTAGTACCTTGAAAATATTGGTTTTATTTTGTTCTACTACTTTTTCATTATTGTCTAACGTTCCCTCTGGTAGTGATTGTTTTTTTGATTGAATTTGTTTTGAAACTGCCATGTTTGTAAGAAATATTGCTAGAATAAAGCTTACAGGTTCCAATACTGCCAAAATTGCTGCAAGATATCCTTCTGATTCTACACCTTGATTTTTCAAAAATGATAATCCTACTGAAAAAGTTACGGCTCCTACTGCTCCATATGTTGACGCGAGAGCGTACGAATCAAAAATATTGAATTTTCCAAGCCTTCTTAATATTTGATAATGGTTTAATGTGAATACTAAAGAAAGTCCAATAGCTACTATCATTGGAATTAATATATCTGAAAATCCAGTATTTCTCATCTCCAACCCTCCATGAAGGCCAATTGCTGCAAGAAGATAGATTGGCAAAAATTCTGAAATTGCATCAGGCATCTTCAAATCTGATTTTATTCTTGCTGCGACAACTCCTAAAATGAAAAATAATACTACTGGAGTTAGTATGTTTGCTTGAATTAACCCTAAAATATCCATTTGAATTAATAAATTACTTTTTTGCTCCCATAAAAATTAAAGATGTGTTTTTTATGATTTTTCTGTAAGATACTTGTCTACATCAATTGCAGCCATGCATCCATATCCTGCTGCTGTAATTGCCTGTCTGTAATTTCTATCATGTACATCTCCTGCTGCAAAAACTCCTTCGATATTTGTATGAGTTTTATTTTTCAAAATTATGTATCCTTCATTATCTAGTTCAATTTGTTTTTTGAAAAGTTTGGTATTTGGTTCATGTCCAATTGCAACAAAAAGGCCTCCTACATCAAGTGTTTTTTCTTCACCTGTTTTGATATTTTTTAATACCGCTTGACGCATTTTTTGATCTCCTTTAATGTCTATGATCTCTTGATTCCAATGAAATTTTATTTTGTTATTGTTGAATGCTCTTTCTTGCATTATTTTACTTGCTCGTAATTCCTCTCGTCGGTGAACCAGATGAACTGTTGTAGCAAATTTGGTGAGAAATGTGGCTTCTTCAATTGCTGAATCTCCACCTCCAACTACTATCAACTCTTGATTTCTAAAAAATGGTCCATCACATGTGGCACAATATGAAACTCCTTTTCCTGCAAATGTTTGTTCACCCTCCAATCCTATTTTTCTAGGATTTGCCCCAGTTGCAATAATTACTGCTCTTCCTTCATATTCTTCTGATGCTGTTAGAACTTTGAATGGTTTATGTCTAAAATCTACATCAACTACTTCATCATCAATAATTGTTGTTCCCATTCTTTGTGTTTGTTTTCTCATTTCAATCATTAAATCCGGACCCATAATTCCTTTTTCAAATCCTGGATAATTTTCAACTTCAGTGGTGTTTACTAGTTGACCGCCAGGCAATATTCCAGATAAAATCAGTGTGTCATACCCTGCTCTTGAACTATAAATCCCAGCTGTATATCCTGAAGGCCCAGCTCCGATAATTATTATGTCAAATTTTGTTTTCTTTTTATCAGGCATTTTAGGTGGATCTCCTTTGTTTTCTTGAATTGTTGCACTAGAGTCTGCTGCCATCATATAACCCCCTTTGAATTTCATTAATTTAAGTTGTTAATCGTAAATCCCCATTGTTATGATCTAAATCATGCTTCCAAAAATTATAGTTATTTTGTAATTTTGTATGTTTCATGAAACTCTTTGCATATTGTGTATGCTATGTTTTCTATGTGGAAGACCTCTGATATGTTTTTTTTACCTTTAGCAATTTCTCTCATGATGGTCATACATTTGGTGTTTTTTATCGAATCTGGCTCTTTCTCATCTGTCCAAATCTTAAAACATTCTTCAAAGTCTAGGCAGAACTTTAAAATGATTACTTCCCAATCTTCTGTAGATTTTGGAATTGCTAATGTAGTTGCTAATTCTTGAAACTCATTCTTTCTATCTCGTAGTAGTAAATTCAAAGTTTCTCTGGCTCTCTTCTCGTCATAGTCTCCGATCAATCTAATTCTGTTCATTTCTTATTCCATGTTCTTTCATTATTAAAAAGCAATCTTCTGTTTTCATCTCTGAAAATCAATAGGATGTTCTTAACTGATTAAGTTTATTATTTATTTATGATTGCTGATTCTTTCTGTCATTGTGGTTTATGCGGTCATGAATCTATAAGTGAATGTTATTCTAAACAGTGTCCCTGTTGTTTGACTGATCATCAAGGGGCATTTGGAAAAAATAGGTAATTTCTATTAATGCCTTGTCTTAATTTTTAATTATTTACTATTATGCTCATTTAGTTTATTTAATACTAGTCGATGTTTTTCGCATAATTTTCTATTTTCTAATTGTGAATACAATAAATCTTTTTGCCAATGTGCATTAAAAAGTCGACATTCTATTTCATTGCAAAATGCATCTCCTGTTTCAAAATAAAATATGGCCTGTAAAAGATATCCTTCTATGATTTGAGATAAGCGAGTGTCGTTGTATTCTAAATACGTTCCTTTGTATTTTTGTTTTATTGATTCTACGTTTATTCCTTGAGCATAATTTGATATTAATTCTAAATAATACTCTCTTGGTTTTGCAGGAGCTTCAATTATCCCTGTGGTTGAAATTATTGAAGGATTTGCACCAATTAATGCTCTACCATGATATCTATAATCATCGTTGTCATAGGTACAAGTTAATTTATTTGTGAAAAATATGTGAAATGCTTCTAAATTTCTTTCTTTCTCTGGAATTAATTCTGTTAGTACTTTTTGTATTTCAAATCCATCATACATGACAATGTTTTCTGTTTTTGCCGTGTTTTCAAAATTTGCTTCTTCAAAAATAATTTCATCTTTATTTGGATTATGCTTTTGATATGGTTTTCTGAGATTGAAAATTCTACATGCTGCAATTTTTTCAGCTGTATCTTTTTTTGAGAATTTTAAAATATTCTCTCTCGTTTCAATTGGAATTGAAAATGTTTTGTTTAGAAAAACAGCTAATTTATCGAGTCGAATTTGAGTTACTGCCGGTTCATCATACAAAAATACTTTTGAAATCTTCAATGAATCAATAAACTTGTAATAGTTTATCTTTCTAACTCTTTAATTTTTTCCGCTGTGATCTCGGCAGCTCTTCTTCCTGAAAATAGCATTGACCCATATGTTGGACCCATTCTTGCTAATCCATGTGTTTCAGTCACAGACATTCCAGCAGCTACTAGTCCTGGATAGACTTCACCAGTTTTGTTAACTACATGCTCTTCTCCTTCATTTACGTACATTGGGTTCATCCCTTTCCATTCCACCAATCCTCTATCGACTAATCGTTTTACTGCAACAGAATCATGTCCTGATGCATCAATGATCATTTTTGCTTCAAGTGCAATTGGATCTACGCAGGTGATATTTCTTGGTAATGCTGATACTGGCATCCAATTAACAACAATGCCACAGACTCTACCATTCTTTAAAACAAGATCATCAAACTTTGTAAGATTGAGGAATTTTACTCCGGCATCGCATGCTGCTGCAATTAATTTAGAAACTGCATGTGGTCCTGGTGTCAAGTATAATCCTTCTGAAACTTTTTTGTATGGGACTCCTAATTCATCCCAAATTTTTTGAGCTGGTTCTCTAACAGTTACTGGATTCATCATATATCCACCTAGCCAATAACCTCCTCCAAGGTAATTGTTTTGTTCAATAACTAAAACTTTGAAACCCATGTTTGAAAGATCTCGACTTGCTGTTAATCCTGCAGGGCCTGCACCGATAATTATTACATCTGATTGTGCCCTATCTATTAGAACTGAATGCCATTCATTTGCAATTGCTCGAGTAATCTCAACCTCACTAACATCTGTGAATATTTTTGTTGATTTTTCTGCAACAGTAGCTTTTTGCACGAAAATCAAGATTCATAGAACCAATTAATACTTTACCACTTTTTAAAATTAGGATGAACTAATTCTGAATCACTGGCAATTTTTAACATGAGGAAAATTCATGTATGGTATTGAACCGTTTTCTCCTAAACTTCCCTATATCAAAAATTTATATCATAACTCAAAGCACTTTCTATTGTATTGACAGTAACTGATCTTAAACAATCGTATTCTGATTCTCCCAAGCCTAAAATTAATTGGGCAAGGGTTGAAGAAGCTGAAAATTTTGCAAATACTGTAAAATTATTCCGTCAGGGTAAATACGACGAAGACAGTTTTAGACGATATAGACTCCAACATGGAGCATATGGCACCAGAATGACTAATGACTATGCAATGGTCCGAATTAAATTACCTGCAGGGGAAATCTATCCTAATCAAATTGAAAAAATATCTCAACTAAGTGAACAATTTTCTATAGGTAGTGCTCATTTTTCTACACGAGAAAATATCCAATTACATTGGGTAATACTAGAAGATGTCTCTGAAATTTTACGTGGATTAGCCGAAGTCGGTCTTACCTCTCGTGAAGCATGTGGTAATTCTGTACGAAATGTAATGTGCAGTCCTTTATCTGGAGTTTGTCCAGATGAAGAATTTGATTCAACACCATATGCACTTGCAACTGCAAGATTCTTTTTGAGAAATCCAATGTCTCAGAATCTCCCAAGGAAATTTAAATTCAATTTTACATGTTGTGAAAAACATGGCATGGTAAGAATGGTTGATGTTGGATTAATTCCCCAAACTAGAGAATTGGACGGTTCTATCCAAAAAGGATTTAAAATCTTTCTTGGTGGCGGGTTAGGTAACAGATCATTTGTAGGTCATCAGTTAGAAGAGTTTACTCCAGAAGAAGATCTTTTGTATACATCAATTGCTGTTTTAAGAATTTTTGACAGACTTGGCGACAGAAAAAATATGGCACGAAATAGAATGCGTTATCTTGTAAATGATATGGGTTGGGATAAATTCCAAAATTTGGTTCTTAAAGAAAGAGCTATTGTGAGAGCAACTCAATCAGTTGTAACTAATCTTGAAGTAGATCATACTCTGTCAGTAATTAAAAGACCAATCAAAATATCAGATGAAAGTGGAAGTCCTAATCCTGATGGTTACACAAGGTGGTTAAAGACAAATACCCTAAAACAAAAACAATCTCTATATCACTCCGTGTTTATTACTTTAGAGGCTGGCGATATCACCTCTAACCAATTATCTGAACTTGCAACTATTATCCGAGAATTTTCCTCTGAAGGACATGCAAGAGCTGGTTTTGTTCAAAACATCGCTTTACGATACGTTCATGAAGATGATTTGCCACGGTTATACTCAAAATTACTTGCTGTAGGATTGGCAAAATCTGGTGCATTGACTATGGCAGCACCCATAGGATGCTCCGGTACAACTTCATGTAATCTCGCCTTGACTAATTCTCATAGATTGGCAAAGGAAATTCAGAGAAAATTTCTTGAACTGAAATTAGATCAAGATGACGATTTACGTGATTCATCAATAAAGATTAGTGGCTGTCCCAACTCTTGCGGTCAACATGGAATTGCAACAATAGGTTTCTTTGGAGGTGGAGGTAGAGTTGGAAAAGAAATGTTCCCTAATTATCAGATGTCATTAGGTGGACGTTCTGATGGTGAAACAATGCTTGGAGTAACATGTCATAGAATACCTGCTAAACGAGTCATCCCAGTAATTTTAAAAATTATAGAATTATTTAAACAAAACAAAAAATCTGATGATACTCTTAAAGAATGGATTCATAGAATCGTAAATGGAAAAGAAGATTCTGAAATAAAATCTGTTTTAGATATGAGAAAAGTTTTGGACCCATTAACAATCCCACCAACTAAAGAAGATGATCCTGACTTTTACAATGACTTTGGAAGTGATTCAAGCTATCACACAAAAACAGGAAAAGGCGAATGTGCAGCATGAGCCAAGAAAAAGCAATCAAGACAACAACTAACGTTGATTCATTAAGATCTGAAATTAGGGATAAAAGTGTCAGAGTAATTGATGTGCGAAGAGAAGATGATTATAAACAAAGTCATATTCCAACTGCAGTTAATCTTCCACTGGCACATTTATTATCTGATGATAGTCCAGAACGTGTTTTAAAACTTGTAAATTCAATGGGTATAGATGATGAAACTCCCGTAGTTATTTATGATGATACATTTGGTGCACTTGCATCTAGAGTTGCCTGGACATTGGAATATCTTGGTCATTCTGATGTGTCTTTGCTTGAAACGACTTTTAGTACGTGGAAATCCTTAGGTTTGGAAAATGATAATCTAGTACCAAATATTCAAAGTAAAGAACATTCCATTCATTTAAGACCTGAAATTTTAGCTACTTCTGATTATTTGGAAAAATCTAAGGATAACTCTGGTGTTATTCTAATTGATAATAGAGAGAGGTTAAACTACCTTGAGCAACACATCCCAGGTGCGATTAATATCCCATATAGAACGCTTGCAACTCAAGATAAAATTTTACGATCTAAGGACGATATGAAACGACTTTTAGAAAATCGTAGAATTTCAGGCGATTCTGAAATCATTACTTACTGCGGTAGTGTAGGAACTTTATCTGGTTTGGCATATTATGCATTAAAATCAGTGGGATTGTCAAATGTCAAATTGTATGTCCGTTCTTTTAAAGAATGGAAAGGCCTTGAAAAACCCATAGTGAAACAACAAGATGCTCACTATTGGGATTTATCTGCAGAATGACTAGGTTATTTCGTTTCTAAGTTTTTTGGTAATTGTCACTTCTACATTATCAAAAAGATTTAGCATCTTTGTTTTATTTTCAATAAGATAATCTACACCTCTATCTTTTAATCTGATTTTCCATAATCTTATCTCTCTGTGTTCTTCAAAGAATTGCTCAATCATTTGCTCTCCTGATTTTGTTGGGTCGATAAATACTTCAAAAAGATCCATTGTCTTTTCAATATCTTCTTCTTCTATCGCTTCTCTAACTGATTGTATTGCTTGGCTAATCTCTTTTAGATTCTTAACAGGTTTTGGTAATTGTTTTTTTGTAATTCCAAATAATCCTTTCTTTTCTTTTCCCATTCTTTCTGCAACTTCTCTTGAAAGATCATATATTGGAATTTTACTTAGACCGTCTCGTTTTTCATTTTGGACGATTAATCCCTTCTCCAGTAATTTTCTTAATGCATCTTCCGCATCAACTTTATCTAGAAACGTTGTCCATACAATAGAACCAAGTGTATGATATCCTTGTCGTATTGATTCTAAAACCACGACTTCTACAATTCTTTTAAAACCTTCTTCAATTCTGACATTTGCAAAATCTTTATCTCTAATTGATTTTCTTGCATTTTTTACATCAATCTCAATTGAGCGCTTTAATGCTTCAAGTGATTCTGGAACTTGATTTACTAGTGACAGAAAACATGCTTTGTTATACCATGCCATTGCGTATGTTGGATCTGATTCTACTGCTTTTTCAATTGCATCAAGTGCTTTCGCATAATTTTTTTGCTCATAATGAACTAATGCCTTTAAATTCCAGGCCTCTGGATTGGTGACATCTATATCTAAAATTTTATCATAAATCTTTAGTGCATCATTATAATCTTCTAAATGAAATCTTGCATATCCTAATTTCATCAATGTTTCAATGTTGTCTGGTTCTATTCGTAATGCTTGCTCGAATATATCTGCTGCTTCCTCAAGCTTTTCATCTGCCATGAGGTTTATGCCTTTTTTGAATAATTTTTTACGATTATAGTCTGGATCTACTAAGCTAGTCTCAGTTCCGAGTTCTTTTTCTTCCCCATTGTCTTTATCCTTTGACTTTTTTTGAAATAGTTTCTTCACTAGCTCATCTTTGGGCTTTTGTCTAGATAAATACTATCCTGATTTGAGCCTAGTTCTACATGAATTATTATTTCTAATGGACATTTTTTTGAGGCTAATTGACTTCACTGGTGATAAAAAAACCGGTTATTTTGCACCAAATACAGAAATACTTGGAATTTACACAAACGATTATGTCTTCAAGGTTGGAGGTTCACGGTCAAGCCCCATTCAAACAATCTGGTATCTATGAGGTGCAGATCTTCATTACTGACTCTAAACCATCTGTTGATAAAATTAGAACTAAGCAATTTTCTTCACTCTGGAAAGGAAACTTCCATCTTAGAGTGAAGGATGGAATGTTTGCCGAGACACTTGGTTCTGACACAAATCCAATTCCATCATCTATTTCTGATCTTGATACTATTTGGATTGTAGTCGTTGATCTATTTTCTTCATTACATTCTGTATTTGATGTGTCATTAGGTTCTGGTGAAAGTAAACCTGAAAGTAAACCAGAACCTAAACGTGAAACTAAATCTGAAATTGAATCTCCAAAACCACAACGTACTGCTAAGTCGTCTTCTGATTCTATGCATGGCGCACCCGGTCCAATGGGTGACAAAGGTCCAACAGGTCCACCCGGTCCAATGGGTGACAAAGGTCACACAGGACCCACTGGTCCACCCGGTCCAATGGGTGACAAAGGTCCAACAGGTCCTCAGGGGTTTCCTGGTGACAAAGGTCCACAAGGTGACAAAGGTCCAATGGGTGACAAAGGTCCACCTGGAGAAAAAGGAATTACTGGAGATAAAGGAGATAAAGGTGATAAGGGAATTTTTGGTCCTCCTGGAGAAAAAGGTGACAAAGGTTCAACTGGTCCAATGGGTGACAAAGGTCCCGAAGGAATACGAGGTCCCATTGGTCCTCCTGGAGATAAAGGATTAACTGGTCCAACTGGCGATAAAGGCCCAATTGGATTACGGGGAATCCCTGGAGAAAAAGGTGACAAAGGTCCACAAGGTGACAAAGGTGAAAGAGGATTAACAGGTCCAACAGGTCCTATTGGGGATAAAGGTCCTACCGGACAATCTGGTGTTCAAGGAGAAAAAGGTATTCAAGGTCTTCCTGGACCAATTGGAGAAAAAGGTCCAACTGGCCCTATTGGTGACAAAGGCCCAATTGGTATGCAAGGTCCAACTGGAGATAAAGGATTAACCGGTCCAACTGGACCCCTTGGTGACAAAGGTCCAATCGGACCACCTGGTCTAATTGGAGAAAAAGGTCCACGAGGTCCTGAAGGTCCTGTTGGAGAAAAAGGTCCACAAGGTCCACAAGGTCCTGCAGGTGCAAAAGGTCTAACAGGCGTACCTGGTCCACAAGGAGAAAAGGGAGAAAAAGGTCCAGTTGGTCTACAAGGTGATAAAGGATTAACAGGTCCGACTGGTCCTGTTGGAGAAAAAGGTCCACAAGGTCCACAAGGCCCACAAGGTGAAAGAGGAGCATCTGGACCTTCTGGTGAAGAGGGTCCACAAGGTCCACAAGGTATTCAAGGCCCACAAGGCGAAAGAGGTCAAACTGGCCCATTAGGTCCACAAGGAGAACGCGGTCCTATAGGCGAGCAAGGTCCAGTTGGTCCTGCAGGACCTAGAGGTCCACCAGGTCCACCCGGAGAAAAAGGTCCAGCTGGTGGAATGTCAATTGAACAAAAGGCTCTGTTTAAAGAACTTTTAGAAATACTAACTACTAAAAATATCATCAGTACTGAGGACCAAATTAAATTAATGAGTTATCTTTACTAATGAATAACAACGTGAAATACTGATGAGTGAAAATCCAGAAAAAATAGAATTTAAGATGTTAGATTACAAACGTCTTGAAAATGATTTTGTATCTTTTGAATTAGAAGATGGAACAATCGTGAAAGTAAAAGTTGATTTAGATAGAGTTGGAATTGCTGTTAATTTCAAAAATCCTGATGGTACTCCTCATTATGCAATTAATACATCAGTAAAGCTTTCGATCACGCCTCCTAACAAAACATTTACAGTTCAAAAAAATAATATCAAAGGAAAAAGCTCACAACCGCCAAGTCAAATGTTCTCGTAATCAAAATTTCTACAAATTATGTATTGTTTATTTTAAATTCTTTTAATATCCTATAATGTGTTTTTGACCCATGTTAATCTTTATGGCCATTACGTTTGCTTTTGGAATTGTACTGGTACATTCATAGAATGTACCGATTTTCTTTTTATGATAAATGTAATGTCATATCTGATGACGACAAAAACTATCTTGATGATGTTGCCAATTTTATGTGCAATTGCATTATTGTTTACTCCGTCTGCAGTATATGCTCATGCCGGACATAGTCACGGTGGCGGTGGTGGATGTTCAAACTGTACTCCTCCTACATTGGGCGTTGATGATAGTGGTAAAAGACTGGTTTCTGGAGGATTCGCTATCAATGATCAGACATTTGATGTAGAATTATTCCGCCAAGATCTCGACTCTCAAATTCTTCAAATTGGAGAACCTGTAGAAATCACCCTGAAAATATATGATGATTCTGGGTATGATGCACTAAAACATGTTGAGCTGAATCTGGGTTATGAGGAAAAATTCTTGTCTGGAGTAATGGTTCCACATCATTCAGTTACTATTGAATGGAGTAAGACGTTTGATGGAAAAACCACAACAGCCGTTTTTGACAAACAACAACTAGTCAAAGATGTCAGTGTTCAAGTTATTGACAATAATCCAATCGTTGGTGTAAAGTTCACTTTTACACCTGTACAAAAATTTGATGCAAATACAATTGTCACAAAGATCTGGGATCAAAAGAGAAATGCCAGTATAAACTATTTCCATAACGTACTCGATATAGTCTCAAATGAACCTGCATCCGTTTTGGTAAATTCTGTGAAATCCATGCCTGAAAAAATATCTGAGAAAACCACACAAGAATCAACCATTTCCAATTCTCTAATTGACAAAGTAAATCAGGACATCAAATGCAGTACAAAAGATGTACATCTATTACGTGCATCAGATAACAGTCCCGTTTGTGTCGATGCGTACCAAGCGTCAATACTAATCCAAAACAATTGGGCAATTCCCGCCCAATAATTTTTTTTAACATGGCTTCTAAATTATTTCTTATTTTTACATTAATGCTTTTTACATTTGGAATGTTTTCTACGGCATTTGCCCATTCTACAAAAGTTGTTGGAGATTTTAAAATAGAAACAGGTTGGGAAAACGAACCACCTTTGATGGGAATGGATAATGCAATAGAAATTACAGTGTCACTAGCAGAAGAGTCTGATAAGCTGATCTATGATATGGTTTTTTTTAATAAAATAGATGATTCTACAGACAAAGCAATTGAGAAACATCTTTCTGGACTTGCAGATAAAATTGAGGTCAGTATATCTACAGGTGGATCAAAAACATTTCTTTTACTAGAAGAGAATAAAGAAAATTTGGGTGTATATCATGCCAAATTCGTACCTATTAATCCAGGAGCACACACAATTCATTTGTATGGTATTATAAAGAATCTAGAGTTTGAGATGACGTCTCAAATCGAAGCAGTAAAAATATCTGACAGCGCACAAATTCCTGATTGGATTAGAAACAATGCAAAATGGTGGTCAGATGGAGCAATAACGGATGCAGATTTTGTTAAAGGAATACAATTTCTAGCGCAACAAGGTATAATCAAAATAGAACAAACAACAGAATCTTCTGTCACATCTCAAGAGATACCTCAATGGATTAGAAACAATGCAAAATGGTGGTCAGATGGAGCAATAACGGATGCAGATTTTGTTAAAGGAATACAATTTCTAGCGCAACAAGGTATAATCAAAGTTTCTTAATCTATTTTTCTGCTTGTTACAATTTTACTTGATACATTACAATAATTCGTTTTTATTATGAATTAATCCGTGTTGTCTTGATTGTTTTTATCTAATAACAAATGTTTTCTTAGAGTTCGACTTTTGGATTTTTATTCTCTTTTCTAAGTTTTTTAAGAAATACGGATGTTTTGACTTTTAATTCCAACAATACTTCTTGCATTTCTTCTCTATAGTCCTGTTTGACATCATCCAAATTAATCCCTTTTAGATAATTATCAAATGATGATTTAACTAATACTGTTCTTTTCTTCATTTTTTGAGACCAATTTGGCACAATCTCTTTTACGTATTTTTAAAATTTTTCTTGGATTTTTCTGATAATTGTAGGTTTGTTATTAGAAATTAGAAAAAGGAAAACGAATCGTCATCCTATGACGATTGTTAATGTTTTAGACGTTTTATCGTCGTTTTTTTGCGGCTTTTCTTTTTGGAGCTGCTTTTTTTGCTGCGGCTTTTCTTTTTGGAGCTGCTCGTCTTTTTGGAGCTGCTTTTTTTGCTGCGGCTTTTCTTTTTGGAGCTGCTCTTTTAGCTGCTTTTCTTTTTGGAGCTGCTTTCTTTCCTGCAGATTTTTTTACAGATCTACGTTTAGAGGCAGCTTTTCTTTTTGTAGCCATTAATAATTCGGCATTTTCATCGTTTTTCTATAGTACGACTAAATAAAATTACACAAATTGATTACTATTTGTCAACGAAATTTTATTATGAAAATTATTTTTGATCGGAAAAATTTTTCTAAATTAATTATTTTTTAAATTTCATTTACAATGTAACTTTTTCTCAATTATTGTCACATTTGCATTGTCTTTTACGCATAAATGTTATAGTTTCAAATAAAAATACTTGTGATTTTATTTTTGTAATGATGTGAGATTGTGTTTTTATTTTATTTGTTGATCTCTTTTATTATTAAAAATTAATTCATGCTCCACGTGTTTTAATTATTGTTAATACATCTTCATCTTGCACAATGTGATCTAATCCTACTCTTTGCCCTCCAAATTTTACGCTTTTCCCCCAAATTAACCCATATCTGAATTGTCTTTTCATACTTCGATGTAATTTATTGCAAATATCTTCAACTGTATCCCCTTCTCTTGCAATTAGCGGTTCTTTAAAATCCGTTTCACCTCCCTTGGGTCTCATGTATATTCTTATGAAATTGAGTTTGTCATAAATTTTCTCTTTTAATAGTTCAATATTGATATCTGAATTAGCAGATACTTCTATGACTTCTGATTTTATTTTTGTTTTTAGATCTTCTAAAAATTCTCGATCGACAAGATCTATTTTATTTAGAATTGTAAGTGATTTTGAATAACTAATATTGCCTGCTATGTGATCTGCAAGCTGTTCTGATGTGATGTCCTCTCTGATGACTACTCTTGCGCTAACTATTCCATAAATGTGTAAAATATCTTTGAGATGCTGTTCTGAAATTTTTGTTAATTTTACCTGTTGTGCAACTGCAATTCCACCCATCGGGGATTTTTCAATTGTAATGTTTGGTGGTAACCGATTTAATCTAATTCCTATGCTCCCTAATTCGTTAACCAGTACATCTTCGTGAAAAGGCTGAAAAACATCTAACATCAGTAAAACTAAATCTGCAGTCCTTGCAACTGACAATATTCTTTTACCTAACCCTTTCCCACTTGATGCGCCTTTGATGATTCCTGGTAAATCCAACACCTGAATCTTTGCTCCTCTATAATTCATCATTCCAGGAACCACTGTTAAAGTTGTAAATTGGTAAGCTCCAACTGTTGATTTGGCATCTGTTAATTTATTTAGTAATGTAGATTTTCCAACACTTGGTAATCCGATAAACACAACTGTTGCATCTCCTGATCTCCTTACATCAAACCCATCAGTTTTTACACCACTTTTTTGAATTTCTCTATCTTCTTGTTCTCGTTTTAGCTTTGCAATTTTTGCTTTTAGTATGCCAATATGGTGGTTGGTAGCTTTGTTGATCTGAGTTTTTGCCATTTCATCTTGAATGGCTTTAATTTTTTCAGGAATTCCCAAATCTAATCACTCCTTTGTCTGTTCTTTTCAAATAAAATCCTATGATTTTTCTTTATTATTACTATTCTTGTGATTGGAATTGTTTGAAAATTATTTGATTCTTTAATAAATTCAGGCAAGGTGGTTTCTTTAATTTTTTTAAAATCTCTGTATTGTATAGTGTATTTTTTTGCATCGTCTGCAAATATTGCCTTGCTAAAAATTTCTTCAATCACTCCTTTTTTTGTCATTTTTATTACTTATTTTCATTCTACTATGTTGTGATTCTTAAATTGTATTTGAAACCACTCTTTTTCATCAATTACATCGGTATTTATCCCCGATAAACGTAAAGATACGACTTGGTTACTTGCGATAAATGTTATCATGAACATCATGATCAATGTATGGAAAAAGCTGGAATGTTCAAGTGTGATTGCAAGTGTATTATATCTTGATTTTTACCCTCTGAAATTTCCTTAAATCGTGATTCTTTGCTTTAAATAACAATGCATTCTAAGTATTACATGCCTCAACTACAAATTACTGCAGAAACAATGACTAGAATGAAGACAATCACTGGAATTAGCCATGTCCGTGATGGGGATTTTATGGTTAATGAGTTGATCGATATTTTGGAACAAAAAATTCGAGAACGTCAATAATTGAAATATCTAGACTTTGTAATTGTAAAATATGAAAAATAATTGTAAAAAAATCAATTATTCTTTATAGTGAACTAATAGCGTGTCTTTCATTACTGGATGAACTGATATTATGTTTTCACCTTTTTCAGCTAGAAATTCATTAACTACGTCTTGAAGAAATACTCCTTGAGCCAAGTTTACTGCTTCAAAATATTGTATTTTATGAATCATTGATTAATTGTCTATAAAGTTGCTAATAACCATTCAAATTTTGTAATAGAAACTAACAATAAATAACAAGAAAATGTATCTACTTTATGCTAGCTGTAATTCTAATTCCATTAATGATATCTGCGGTTGTTGGAATTATTGGTTACTTGACATATCGCTTGATGATCTTTGATTTATGGTGTAATTATTCTGTTAATTCAACTTTAAAAAAATACAATATCAAAAAAACCCAATATCAAATAATAAAAGAATTCTATGATAACAAAGGGGAATCGATTTCTGAAAAAAAAATATCTCAACTAGCTAAACACTATAGGCAAAAAGAACCTGAACAATTTCTGGCAATGTATGATTCTATAAGAGATAAATTAGAAAAATAAAATTATTTATGATTATCTAGTTGGAATTTGGATAAATGGTGTTCCACCTTCTCCTACTACGAGTGGCAGTTTACCATCCCATGCTTGAACTTTGAGCCATTCTAAATAATTTGGATTCTGAGCTAGTGCTTCATTGATTATTTTAATTGCTTCAGCCTCTCCTGCTGCTTCGGCAACATTTGCTGCTGCTATTCCTTTTGCTTGTTGTTCTTGCTGTCTTGCTTCCACTTCTATTCTTCTAAGGTCATTTTCAGCCTTCAGAGCTTTTTGCTCTGCCTCTACTTTAGATTCTATGGCTTGTGAAAATAACGGTGAAAATTGAAAGTCTGTGATGGATATGGCATCAGTCAATATGTTGTATGGAGTTAGACGGGCTGTTATCTCAGTCTCTATATCTGCTTTAACAAGAGGTCTTTTTGTAATTAATTCTTCTGCATTATACTTTGCAGTAATCTGTTTTACTACTTCTTCTACTGCTGGTTGAATGATTCTTCCTTCATAATCTAATCCTACTTCCTGATACAATACATTTACAGAGTTTGGAGCTGCTCTGTAATTGACAGTGACCTCAGTTGACACTGTTTGAAGATCTCTTGAAGCGCCAGATGTGGCTTTTACAAACTTGAGCGTTCTAACTTCCATGTTTACCACTTTATCTTGAAATGGGACTACAAAATGAAGTCCTTCCTGTAATGGTGGAACAGATGTATCTACTGCACTCCAATGTAGTAAAACTCCTCTATTTCCAGACTCTACTATTTGTACCGATGCAGCAGATATGGCTGCAATAATAACAAGTGCGATAATGCCTAAAATTGCTAATTTTACTTTCCCAAAATTTACATTCATTTTTGGTTGCTGATATTTTGACAACCCTTTCTATTACATTTCACTATACATATACCATGTTAATTCGATTTTTTTTAAATATTATTTTTAGTTTTTATTTTTATTATTTTGATAAAAAGACAATGATGAAATAGTTACAAAATACATCGTATAGTATGGCCGAAGATGGATTTATCTGGATTTATCTGATATTTTTCTTGATCCCTCTGGCTAGAATTATCCCACGTTTGATAAAAAAATGGAAAAAACAGTCTGGTGATATGCCTCAACAATATGATTCTCAATATCACGTCTCAAATGATGTTATTTCAGAATCGCCTCCAAAAAAGCCTGAAATGCCCTCTAAAATTGACTCTAAACCAAAGACTACTGAGATGTTGGTATTGGGTCAACTTACTCGCGGTACAAATAATTTTGATTCTCTTCAAAAAATATTGGGGATTGATACTGATACTCTGAATTCTGTTTTAGAATCTCTAGAAAAAAATGGGTTTATGCGAGTTGAACAAAAGCAAGGACTATTTGGTCCAAAAGTTGAATTACGTCCTACCGAAGAAGGAATAAAAAAATTCTATTCTTGATTATATCTTGACCTAGTAAATAGAATCATAGCAAATATTATTCGGTTCTAAAAATCACTTATATGAAAACTAAAACATTTGCAGTGGACATTGATGGCACCATTACTGAAAATGGTGTAGGGAGAATTAATTTGGATGCTCTTGCCGCTTTAAGACATTTGACAAACATAGGTCATAATGTGATCTTTGTTACTGGAAGATCTTCTGTAGAGGCATATTTACTGTCTGTTTTTGGTGGTACTACAAAAATTGCTGTAGGTGAAAACGGTGGATGTATTACAGTTGACACAAATGAGCATATTTTACTTGGAAACATGCAACAATGCCAACACGCCCTTAACATTATTCAAAAAGAAATTGCTAACGTTTCAGAAAAACCTGTATTTCCTAGAATGACTGAAGTGGTATTGGAGCGAACCTTTGATTTAGAACTGGCAAAGCAAGTAGTATTGGAAAAAAAATTGGATGTTTTACTGTCAGATAGTCAATATGCATTTCATATCAATTCTATAGGAATTGACAAGGGTACTGGATTTCAAAATGTTATGAAACGATTATCTATTTCTCGTGATGATGTAATAGCTATAGGTGATAGTTCTACTGACATCCCTTTGTTCAAAATAGCAAAAACAAGCATAGCCTTGGGAAATTCATCGAAATTTGTAAAATCTCAGGCAACAATAACTACAAATGCTAAATCTGGAGATGGAGTTATAGAAGCATTAGATAAATTAGCACCCAAATTATCTGAGATATAGTATTGTCCTTCAAATCATTAATCGATGAAATTGAAAATAATCTTCATAAAATATTAGAAGATATGCAGATATCTGATATCCAATTTACTGTAGAGCCTGCAAAACCCGGTTTTGGAGATGTGAGTTCAAATATTTCATTTTTACTTGCCAAATCTCTAAAGAAAAGCCCAAAAGAGATCGCAAATTTGATGTCTGAAAAATATCGGCAATCTCAAAACATACTCGTATCAAAAGTTGAACCACATCCAACTGGGTATCTCAACTTTTTTGCTGATTGGGAAAAACTAAGCCAATTAATTTTGTCAGAATCTAATTTAGATGAGTTTGGATCTATAGATTTAGGTCATAATTCTTCAATCGTCGTAGAACATACTAGTGTAAACCCAAACAAAGCTCTACACATAGGTCATATTCGTAATATCGTCCTTGGTGATACTATTGCTAGAATTTTAAAAAAATCAAATTACAAAGTTAACGTTCTAAACTATGTTGATGATTCTGGCTTACAAGTAGCTGATATTATTGTAGGTTTTAAGCATCTTGGATTTGATCAAAAGTCTCCAACTGGAAAAAAGTTTGATCATTACTGTGGAGATGATGTTTATGTTAAAACTACTGAAAGATATGAACAAGATCCTAATTTTGAAGAGATTAGAAAAAACATTCTCAAAGAACTAGAAGACGGTGTATCTGAAACTGCTAAATTTGCTGATACAATAACAAGACGTGTTTTAGAAAATCAGCTTGAAACTTGTTGGAATTTAGGAGTTTATTATGACTGTCTTAATTTTGAATCTCAAATAATTCGTTCAGGATTATGGGGTAAGATATTTGAAAAACTCAAAGAAATGAAACTAGTAGAATTTGAAAGTGATGGTAAGAATGCCGGATGTTGGATTATTCGTGGTGAAAATAATGATGAAGACAAAGTAATCGTTAGAAGTAATGGAACTGCAACTTACATTGCAAAAGACATTCCATACGCTGCATGGAAATTGGGATTGATTGACGATCCATTTTCATACAAGAAATATGAAAAAACTCAACCTGGAAATAGAATACTTTGGCAAACAACCTTAACAGCAAGTACTGAGCCAAAACAAAACTTTACTGGTAATAAGGTGATCACTGTAATTGATTCAAGACAAGCCCGACTTCAAAAAATTATTACTGGATTGATGTCAAAATTCAAATCCACTGATGATGCATACGTTCATCTAGGTTACGAATCTGTGACTCTTAGTTCTGATACGGCACAAACTTTGGGATTAGATACTGATGGTAAGCAAGCTCAAATGTCTGGACGAAAAGGTCTCTATGTTAATGCTGATTCTGTTTATGACTTGTTAAAAAATAAAACAATTGAGGAAACCAAAAAAAGACATTCTGAAATGTCTGACTCTGAAATTGAACAAATTGCTCATTATGTTTCTGTTGGAACATTACGTTATGAAATGATTAAACAGGATCTTGATAAAATGATTACATTTGATTTAACAAAATCATTGAGCTTAGAAGGTGACACATCTCCGTACATCCAATATACTCACGCAAGAGCATCAAGAATAATTGAAAAATCTACTAGGAAGCCATCTATTGATGTTGACTTTTCTTTGTTAAATGATGCTTCTGAATTATCTTTAATCAAAATAATTGGTTTGTTTGAAATCTATGTGTTAGATGCTGCAAAAAATCTATCTCCAAAAGTTATTGCAAGATACTGTCATGATTTGGCAGTGGCGTTTAATTCCTTTTATGAGCATGTTAAAGTCCTTGAATTAGGTGATGAGAAACTAGAAATCTCTAGATTGTGTCTTGTACATTCATTTAAGATAACTTTGGAAAAAGCACTTGAATTGCTTGGCATTACAGCACCTGATAAAATGTGATTAAAAATTTAGTAAAAAAATGATTTAGTGGCTATGTCCACAGCCACAAGAATCATGACCTCCATGTCCTTCAGATGCTTGTCCTGCACATCTGGAACATTTGTCTGAGCCTGTTGGTGAGAAAAATCCTATCCCACATGATACGCATTTCATATTTGCCATAATGAATTCACAAAACTACTGTATTTATTGAATACGAATGACGTTTTTATCATATGTTTTGATTCTGATCATGGATTGATTGTGGTAGGAATTGAAAACGAGCTTACAAAATTACAACTATCTCCTTCATTTGTTGGTTCGGTAAGAGGTAAAAAGAATCTCAAGAAATAATCTCCAGGTTCACCATTAAATGAAAATTCACCTATCCAGCCTGTCTGTTCTCCGATCTCACCTATTGGTTGACTCGTAAACTCAAAAGAACCAAATTCATTTCCAGGATTCATTTGAATCAAATCATCTCCACTACTTGGAAATGAAAAATATTCTGCTACTGTAGTAATTACAGCTGGATTGATTTTCTTGTCTGGATCATATTTTTTGAACCATTTATTGGTAGCTGTAAACTCTTCATCAAAAAATATTGTTGATAGACTTTCTGGAGTTGAAAATCCTATCTTCATTGATGCATCATCATGAATTACTCCGTTAACACAGTCTCCGGTGATCTTAATCTTAACCTGTTTTGGTTTGTTTGCTTTATCTACATCAACTAATTTCAAATATACGTCTGGAACACCATCGAAGTTAAAATCACCCGTTCCTTCAAATTCTATCATTTTCATTTTTTTTACATTGGGATCTTTTAGTGACTGTCTAATTAGATCCCATGACTTTAGAAATTTTTTCATTGCTTTATCATAATCGCTATTGCTCAAGAATTCATCTCCTTCCTCAAAATTTTGTATTGCTTTATCTAGTTTTTTTAATCCCTTTTCACTCATAATTATTTCTTGAATGCTGATAATTGCATTATTTACTAATGCCTTATCGATTTCTGCAATTTTTAGATTGATCATAAAAATTTCATTTTTGATAATGGGTGATTCTTTTTTATCTTCTAAAATACTATCTAGTTTGTTAATCGAATTTTTATCTAAATTTAGAACTTTTTCTCCTTCTTTGATATTTAATTCTGAACCATTTTTCCAATATTTTTCATCAAGACTCTCGTTTATTTTTTCAATTGCATCATCGATATGTTTTTTAGATTTTTTAGAAATGGCATGGTTATTTTTTAAATCTTCTAAACTCTCTACAATGTTTTGTTTTTCTTGTTTTAGATCTAATCCATAAACATCATTATTCAAAGAATATGAAAATGAAATTAACATTATTGATAAGAAAACCACGATAGCTTTTTTCATTCTGTTTCTATGCTTTACCTCTTTTTAATGATTATCCCATTAGATACTCTCTTTTACTTTTAATTCAAGCAGTAGATTCTTATCTAAAATTTTCAGGAAAACTATATGGTAAAAATTAAGCAAAACTCTTACGTGTTGTTTTACTTTAACCACTCAAAAAAATGGCTTGTTAAAATTTCCAAAAAAGACTCACTTCATACTCATATAGGTGTGATAAAACATGCTGATGCTATTGGAAAAGAGTATGGCTCTAGACTAGTTACCAACAAAGACAAGTACGTCTATCTAATTGAACCCACAATGTATGACTATGTCATGAAAATTCAGCATGGCACACAAATAGTATATCCTAAAGATATTGGTTACATTATTGCAAGATCTGGTATTGGTAGCGGTCAAAAAATTCTAGAGATTGGTACTGGCAGCGGCTCGCTTACTTCTTTTATTGCAAGCATTGTAAAACCTAGGGGACATGTCTATACTTTTGACGTTGATGAAAACTTTATGAAAATAGCTGAAAAAAATATCAAAAAAGCAGGAATGTCAAAGTATGTTACTCAGCAAAAACTTGATTTGAAAACTTCAAAGAAACTTCCTGTCGAAGAAGCCGATGTGGCTTTGATTGATCTTGGGGATCCTTGGACTGTTCTGCCACAAGTTCGTAAAATGCTTAAAGGAAGTGGCGCTATCTTTGCAATTTGTCCTACTATGAATCAACTTGAAAAATTAACTATCGCTCTAGTTGAAAATGAATTTACTGACATTGAATCCACCGAACACATCATAAGAACAATCGAAGCACGTGAAGGAAAGACTAGACATTCATTCCAAGGTATTGGTCATACAACGTATTTATGTTATGCACGAAAGGCATTTTTTGGTAGAGGCTCAAAGAAGAAATCTGATTCTTTTGTTGAATCTGAGATTATCTCTGACGTTGAATCTGATGCTTAATCAACCTAATTTGCATATTTTTAGATTAAAACAAGATTTATTCCTCTATCTTTAGAATACTTGGTATTGGTTAGAAAATTAATTACTGCTACTCAAGTTAAAAAATTCATCCCTGCAAGAAAAGCAAAATCTCGTAAAGGTGATAATGGAACTGTTCTAGTTATTGGAGGCAGCTACATCTATCATGGTGCCCCAATCCTATCCTCAATTGCAGCATTACGATGTGGCGTTGATCTAGTATACACATCAGTTCCAAAAGTAAATGTACCTCCTACTAGAGCGATATCTCCAAATCTGATTGTAATTCCTCTAGTTGATCAAAAATTAACTCGAGGAGCTGTTAACAAACTTCTTGGTGCATTACCTCACAAATTAGATTCTGCAACAATTGGAATGGGGCTAGCAGTTCAAGAACGTGGATCTTTGTTGCTTTTGATAAAGTCTCTTTTAGATAGAGATGTTCGACTTTCATTGGATGCAAGTGCACTTGTTCCTGAAGTATTGCCACTATTATCTGACAAAAATGTTGTAGTGACTCCACATGCTGGTGAATTTAAGCGATTATTTGGGATTGCGCCACCTGATTCTAAAAAGGAAAGAATCAATCTAGTTGAAAAAAATGCTAAGGATAATGGAATTGTTGTGTTGCTTAAAGGCGCAACTGATATAATTTCTAATGGTACTACGACATATCTTAATGAGAAAAAAACTCCTGGAATGACTGTAGGTGGAACTGGAGATGTCTTGTCTGGATTGGTGGCTGGAATGCTTTCAAAGAATCGAAATGCATTAGAGTCTGCAGTTGCTGCAACTTTTATCAATGGATTGGCAGGCAAAGCAACTCAAAAGAAATTTGGGTTGCATATGACCTCCATGGATCTATTGGATGAGCTTGCAAATGCAATGAAACCCTTTGATAGAATTGTGTGAGTAAAATGAATGCCTTAAAACACATTGATAGTCATATGCCACGGTTAGTCTCTGAATTACAAACACTAATTCAGCAACCTAGTGTTTCTGCAAAAAATGAGGGAATTGAAGAATGTGCACAATTAGTCAAAAAAATACTAGAAAAATCTGGAATAAAATCTGAAATCTTGAGACTGAAAAATGTCGCACCATTGGTATATGGTGAAATAAAATCAAAGAAAAATCCAAACAAGACTTTAATGTTTTACAATCATTATGATGTTCAACCTGTAGAGCCATTTGATTTGTGGGATGATCCTCCATTTAGTGGAAAAATAAAAGGAAACAAAATTTTTGGAAGGGGTTCCTCTGATGATAAAGGCGAATTAATCACTAGAATAAAAGCTGTTGAAGCATCTCTAAAAACTACTGGTGACGTTCCATGCAATATTAAATTTGTAATCGAAGGTGAGGAAGAAACAGGAAGTGCACACATTGATGATTATCTAAAAAAATACCAAAAGAAATTTTCATGTGATGGTGTAATCTGGGAATTTGGCTATGTTGATTCACAAAATAGACCAATTATCGGTCTTGGGATGAAAGGATTATTGTACGTTGAATTGTCTGTAAAAGAATCAATTCGTGATGCTCATTCCAGTTTAGCAGTATTGATAAAAAATCCCGCATGGCGATTAATTGAGGCTGTTCAAACATTAAGAGATTCTGATGGAAAAATTCTCATTAAAGACTGGTATAAAGAAACAACCCCTCTATCTAAACAAGATTTGGCGATAATATCAAAAGAACCATTTGACGAACAATCTTTCAAAAAAGAATTTGGAGTGAAATCATTTGTAGGAAATCTAAAGGGACTGAATGCAAAAAAAGCCCTTGTTGGTGGAGCTACTTGCAATATCGCTGGATTTGTTTCAGGATATACGGGAGATGGTGCAAAAACAGTTCTTCCTGGTGCTGCTTTAGTGAAAATTGATTTTAGATTGGTTCCTAAAATGGATCCAGCAAAGCAAGTTCTTAGATTAAAAAAACACTTGAAATCAAAAGGATTTGGAGATATATCTGTCAAAATTTATCATGGTGAAGCTGCTGCCCGAACAAATCCTACTGATCCGTTTGTAACTAAAGTAAAAGAAGCAGCTGATCAATCCTTTGGAAAATCAATCATTAATGTTTCAAATGCTGGCACTGGTCCTATGCATTCTTTTGTAAATGTATTACATGCGCCATGCATCTCTATTGGCAGTACCTACATGTTTGCTCGTATACACTCTCCAAATGAATTTACTAGAATTGATTTACTGAAAAAAACTACAAAATGCATTTATCTTATTATGGAAAAATTTGGAAAAGACTAGTGTAAGCATCTGGGTAATTTTTTGATAACATGTGCCAGTGATACTCTTCCTGGGCCTGCTGTGATTATTAGTAATGCTCCTCCCAGTATGACTAGATCAATTGCATATCCTCCATTTCCTGTGAGGTTTGATGCTTCTTTTACTACAAATATAGCTCCAAGCATAATTATTGCAATCATTGATGCAGAAAGTCTGGTAAATACTCCTATGATTAGTAATATTCCTGAAATTAATTCTGCAAGTGCAATTGGGATCTGCATCTCTACTGGTATGCCAAGATTACCAAGCATTCCTGCAAATCCTGGATTAAATTTTCCAGATCCTTGTACGATGAAAACTACACCTATTGCGGCTCTAATCCCCCAATTTGTAATCTCATTTAGCTTTGTATTGTGAATACTGGATTCAGTCAACACGAAATTCTGTTTTTTACCATATAAAATATTTTATCCATATTTTGAATCAAAAAAGGAGAAAGCCCTTTATTATGCTGTGAAATCATTTGAATTATGTCTATGTACATGCCAGGAGCAACAGCTGTGGGAATTACTTTTAATGGCGGCATAGTTCTTGCAAGTGAAAAAAGGATCGCATTTGGTAACTTTCTTGTAAGCAAATCTTCAAAAAAGACATTTTCAATTACTTCAAAAGTTGGCGCTGCATGTGCTGGTCTAGTAGCTGATATGCAGATTTTAACATTACAAATTGCAGCACTTGCTAAAATTAGAAAAATGGAACTCAAAAGAGATGTTCCTCCAAACACTGTTGCTAAAATGATGTCAAATATGATGTATGAAAGACGATATTTTCCATTATTGACTCAGGTGATTGTTGGTGGTGTGGTTGACAAACCTATCTTGTATACATTAGATCCATTAGGATCTGTTCTCCCAGATGAATATGCTGCAGTTGGAACTGGTGCTGAAATGGCATTAGGTGTTTTAGATCCACAATTCAAACCAAATATGACTCAAGAAGAAGCAATTGATCTGGCAAAACGAGCTGTTAGATCTGCAGCACTTCGAGATTCTGCAAGTGGTGATGGACTTGATATACTCGTTGTTACAAAAGACGGTACTAAAGAATTCACTGAAAAAATCTAATTAAAAACACTCTAGTGATTTTGATTTCTAATTATTACTGTAAATTTACTTTAAAGTAAAAATATCTAGATTTCATTTGCCATATCAAAGTATTTCCATTCAAAAATTATGAGCAGTATCAATCATTGCAGTTGTACTTCAAACTCTGTCTGTCTATTTCACTATTCTCAAATCCATCCAACTTCTGTAAGAACTCACGAAGTTTTCAATATTAAAAGATCAAAATAGATTACTCGTAAATCGTTTTTCCAATTTCCCAAAACTTGTCTGATATGTAGTGCATATTTTTTATGACTTCCCCTTTTTCCATTTTTTCTAATTCTGCACTTGACACCAATGATTTTCCTACTGCAAGAAACTTGTGCTGTGATTCCTCAACGATACACACAATTTTTTCTTTTTCAAATTCATCATGTGTTTTGATTCCAGGTCTCATTACATTTGCTCCTTTGCACATGAATTTCACAGCTCCCATGTCTACTGTAACATGTGGAAATTTTTCAAGCGTCTGAGTTTCTGACAAAAATGGGAGATATTCGTCATTAATTTTTAAAATTTTTATTCCCTGACCCATAATTATTTGTGCATCATCTGCAATCTCGTGTACTTTGAGATTTTTTATTTTTGGAAACTCCATTCCCCATTTTTCTGTGACTGTTTTTAGAAGTGTAGCAGTTTCACTCTTTGAAATTAAGTTGGATTTCAAATTTTTACTATCTCTTGTCTGATGTCTAACAAATCTCTTAGGATAGAGCTTGCTGTTTCCATCCCTCCGGCCCCTTTTCCGATAATTGTTTGCGTGCCGGAATGCTCTGATGTGAATGCAATTGCATTTAGTGTTCCATTAACGCATAATGGATCATCTACTGAGACTTCTTTTGGTTCTACTATGAGTTCTTTGTTACATGAAGCAATTAGTTTTATGGCGCAATTATTTTTTCTAGCTTTTTTGATATCTTCTTCTGTAACATTACGAATTCCTTTACAATTGATATCTGGCATTGTTACTTTCATATCCATTACCCAGTTTGCAAGAATCACTAATTTCGCAGCTGCATCTAGTCCATCCAAATCTAGTGACTCATCTGCCTCCACATACCCTTTATCTTTGGCATCTTTTAGGGCAGTCTCAAATGATAGTCCATTTGCCATGTTAGTTAGGATGTAATTTGTTGTTCCGTTTAGTATTCCTGAAAATGAGCTGATTCTTTCCCCTCTAAGGCTATTTTTTGCATAATCTAAAATTGGCGTTCCTCCACCTACGGTTCCACTGAATTTGAAGATGACTTGATTGTAAATGGCTAATTCCATCAATGATGGAAATGCTAATGCTAATGGACCCTTGTTTACTGATATTACGTGCATACCTCTTTTCATTGCTGTTACTATGTGTGTCATTCCAGGTTCTGCATCTTTGTAATTACTTGCAGTAGTTTCTATGACTACATCTGCATCCAAGTTTTTGATCATGTCTATTCCCGACATGTTGTTTTTTGTATCTGCATAATTTTTTACCGTTCCCGTTTTTTTCTTTACTTCGATTAATTTCTCTAATTCTAATCCTGACTTATCTACTGCACTACCTTTGCTATCAAATACCCCAACTACTCTTGGTTTTAATCCGTATTCTGCATAAAGATCCTCTGATCTTGAATCAAATAATTTTACTAAACTTTGACCAACAACCCCAAATCCACAGAGTATTATTCTCAAACCCTTTCATTCCTTCTTGATTTATTATTGTAATTCATTTCTTTGATTTTCTTATCATTAATTGTGTTTTATTAATAATTTTTGTATGTTTTCAATCTGTGCTTGGTGGTGCCTGATATTGAAGTATTCTTAACCATCTTTTTTCTCAAGATCAAGTGAAATCGAGTTAATACAGTATCTGAGATTGGTTGGTTTAGGACCATCATCAAAAACATGACCTAGATGTGCACCACACTTTTTACAGTTTACTTCAGTCCGTACCATTCCGTAAGCATTATCTGATATGTATTCTATTTTTTCATCTGAAAGCGGTTTCCAAAAACTTGGCCATCCAGAACCTGAATCATACTTTGTTTCAGATGTGAATAGTGGTTCTCCACAACAAACGCATTTGTAAGTTCCTTTCTCCTTGTTTTTGTAATATTTTCCTGAAAAAGGTGGCTCAGTTCCTTTGTTGATACAAACTTCAAATTGGTCTGGTGTCAGTACTTCTTTCCATTCTTGTGGTGTTTTTTCAATTTTCTCTGCCATGATTCTCTCTCTTTTTGATTATATTAGAATATTTTCTATTTTTTAAACTTCTTTCTTTTTTCTTCAGTTCTTTTTTCTGATTCAAATCTCTCCAAATCATATTCTTTTAAATCCACAAATCTCATTATCTTGCTTAAATTTGGATGCACTTTGTTTATCTCTTTGAACATTTGTTGTGCAACTTGTCTATAGTCAATATGTCCTTGTGGCACTGTTCTTAATTCAATTAAATGACAAGCTTCTCTGAGATTAAATTTCATAAAATACGGATAATTATATGCAAAGTTTACAACGTACTGTCCTTGCTCTGGGTATTTTTTTCTGATTTTATCAAATGCGTGTTTTGTCTTATTCATGCATTCCTGATAGTCTTTTTCAATTCCTAAGACTTTGATCTCATTTGGAGTGTTATATCCATGATCTGTTGTTAGTAATTGTCTTTCTAGTGTCAATGCTCTATGTCTATGAAAATCTCTGAACATTCCAAAGTTATTTAGTAAATCAAATGTATAATATATGCTCTCAAATGCTCTGGATGGTCTATGACGTCTATTTTTTCTCAATTTTGCAAATGATTCGATTATCTTTATTTTTTTAGTTTGCGATAATTTTTTTACTTGTTGCATTATGTTAAGATATGATGTACTTGGAGATTGCTCATAGATTATACTGGTAATGATTTTGTCTATGGCTGTTTTTTCTGATTCGTAATCTACTAACTGTGTTTTAACTCCTGAAATTATTTTTGGCTTGATTTCTTTTGCTATGTCTTTAGATGTTTTTTTCAAATCTTGAATGTAACTTTGGAATGCTTTACCGTATTTGTCATCAGCTCTTTTTACAAAAGCCTTGATTGTAACATCTAGTTCTTTTTTGATTTTTGAGGCTAAATTTTGCTCTTCTTCAAGTTCTGATGCCCCAAGTATTGTGAGGAGGTATTCAAAAGCACGACCATTTCCTGTAATTCCCACGTTTGTTAAAGTTGATGCAGGTAAAAGACCACGTAGAATGTCTAATGCTTTTGCTTTTGTTGAACCATTGTAAATCATATTTGCAGATTTGATGTCTTTTTCTTCTTTTAGTTTAGAGAATCCTTTTTCTTTTCCATCTTTTGAATCTTTGAAAGTATATTTTTCAATTGGATATTTTTCTCGTATGTATTTTATCATTGGTTCGATGTTTTTTGAATATGTATCAAATGAAAAATTACATGTCTCTAAATACAAATCAGCAAATTTAGAGTTCATTAGTTGTGAATCTTTATAGAATCTGTATTCTCCGTTAACTTTTTTATTCCATGCTACGTATCTTGATGATTTTTCTAAATATGATAACCCTATTCTTCTATCTTCAATTTTTTTAACTGCAATGTTGGATAGACCTTCAATTGCAATTTGGGCTTCTCCTAGTTCTGCTACAGAATCATCTCCATATTCTAACAATACTCGATTGTAAAATTCTTCACCTCTGTTCTCATTTTGTAAAAATTCATCTAAGAAAATTCTGCGCATATTTTTGTCTGTTCTACTATATCTTGACATTAATGCGCCACGATCTACCTGTCTTGGTGTGATTATTGCAAAAACATTTTCGTCAGTGTTTGAAAAATGCTCTGATAGAATCTTTTTTTCATTACTTGAAAATTCTGACAATATAGTTGTCATTATTTCCAATTATTAATAGTCTATTTCTTTTTTCCAATTTGAATTAGATCGGGTGCTTTATTTTTCTCTTGTCCTTTTGATTGCCACCTTAGCAATACTTCTTTGAATGCATTGGCATCTCCTTCATTTTCTGTATACATTAGTGCAGTTACCCATCTGCCTTTTCCTGCCTTTCCACCTACAGAATTCATCCAAAAATTACTTGGTAATGTCTCCATCAGTTTGTTAGATGGGTCTTTTGTTACCTCTAACCATCTTTGTCCTACGAAATTCAAAATTTGTTCTAATTCTTCTTTTTGGATCATGATGTTTTTCATATAATGCTAAATTTTAAAATTTCTAAAGTTTTTCCTCTTTTGTTTTCTTTTACTAAAATTATGTGGATTTAGGCATGAAACTGCTGATTTGTATGTGTGATGTCATGATTAAAAATATGATTGGATCTTAAGACCAAAAACGATTAGTTGTTTGGTGAGAGTTCCAATTATTGTTTTTTTGATGATTTAGTATTTAGATCATACTGATAATTTCTACGCGAGTCTTTTATTCCAATTTGGGATATTCTTGTTATTAGATGGGTTGAGGTTTTTTCGACCATTACCTCACACCATCTAGTTTTAACCGATTAGAAGATTCATGCCCTTCTAATCTCTTTATTGCTAATGTATTTCTAAGTTGTAACTCTAGTGACTCTGATGGTATAAAGAATAATTTTCAAGATTAGTTTATAATTATGCCCAAATCAGAGCTATCAATTTGCCAATAGAATCTGGTATAGTTACACTTGAACTGTGGGTTATCTTTTTTGCAATTCTTTCAGTAACTATTGCAATTGATCTTGGATTGATTCATAAAATAAAAAGAAGATTGACTAAAGCATCATCATCTGAATTAGAACATGTAATGTCTACCAAAGAGGCACTTGGTTGGACTATTACTTGGATTTCACTTGCAGGAATTTTTGCAGGAATGATCTATTTTGCACTTGGTAATGATAAGATGATTGAATTTGTAACTGGCTATGCACTAGAAAAGTCTCTTAGTGTAGATAACATGTTTGTATTTTTACTAGTTTTCACTACTCTTGGAATTCCTCATAAATATCAGCATAGAGTCCTCTCTGTTGGCATTCTCAGTGCAATTGTAATGAGAATTGCACTAATTCTGGTTGGTGCATCTTTGCTAGATAATTTCCATTGGATGATCTATATTTTTGGTGGATTGCTTTGGTTTACATCAATTAGAATGATCCTTCAAAAAGAAGAGAAAAAAATTGAACTTGAAAAAAACATTGCAGTCAGAATTTTAAAAAAATTCATGCCTGTTAACCTAAACTTGGTTGGCAACAAATTCCTTGTATCTATCAACGGTGTAATGCATGCCACTCCATTGTTAGTGGCACTTGCAATAATTGAGTTGACTGATTTGGTATTTGCAATGGACTCTATTCCTGCTGTCTTGGCAATTACTCGAGATCCATTCATAGTAATAACGTCAAATGTATTCGCTATCTTGGGTTTAAGGGCACTTTACTTTTTAATTGGTGGTATGATGGAACGATTCCATTATCTAAAACCTGGATTAATCGTTCTTTTGATATTTATTGGAACTAAGATGATAATCTCAGAATTCTATCATATTGAAACTGTGACTTCTTTGATTATTGTATTTGTCATTCTTGTAACTGTAATGGTTGCTTCATTACTAAAAAAACCAAAAACTACAAAATCTGAATAATTCATGAATTATTTGTGTTGTATGTTAAATGTTAACCTGAATTGATCAAATGTTAACCTGAATTGATCAAATGTTAACCTGAATTGATCAAATGGGTAGTGAAATTTATTATCTTATTTATTAAATTTGAATTCAATTGGATAAGTGTACTTTGAATAGAAAATCATCAGTTGGTCTATGTTTTGGTGTATTGTTGCTAATTAGCATTGTATCAATACAAATGGCATATGCTGAACCTACATTTTCTTTTAAATTTGGTACTTTTGGAACTGCAAATAATCAACTAAAGAATCCACATGATGTTGATGTAAGTAGTGATGGTAAATCTATCTACGTTACAGATACCGATAATCACAGAATTGTTGTATTTGATGACGATGGAGATTATGATTACAAATTTGGTACCTTTTGTAATATGACTTCAATTCAAAACTGTAATGACGACGCAGATGGAGCAGACAGCGATGGCGATGGACAATTTAACAATCCATTTGGTGGAGTTTTGGATGGGATTGGAAATTTCTTTGTTGTTGATTCTGATAATGAACGAGTTCAAAGATTTGATGACGGCGATGGTCAATTTGAATCAAAATTTGGTTCTTCTGATAATGCAAAACCGGAGTATCTAGGCTCTGCACAAGGAATTGCTATACAAAAGTCTACAAAGAAGATTTTTGTATCTAGTATTGAAACCGATTCCATATCGGTGTTTGATTCTTCAGGGACTTTTGTAATTAATTTTAAAACATTCAACGGTACTCAAACTCTAACGAATCCATCACATATGATAATTGATGATAGTGAAGAGACTCTATATGTTTCTGATACTGGTAATGACAGAATTGTAGCATTCAAACTTGTTACAGGAACAACATGTCCTGCAGGTACTACTAAAGCTGTAGATGGGATTTGCTATATCAAAAAGTTTGGATCTGCAGGTACATCTGACGGTAAATTTGATTCCCCTTCAGGTCTAGCAATTGATTCTGCAAATGATTTACTTTATGTTGCAGATACTGACAATAACCGAATCCAAATATTCAAACTAACTACTGATACAACTTGTGCTAGTGGTACAAGTAAAGTTGTCGATGGTGTATGTTTTGTAGAAAAGTTTGGCTCTTTGGGTACATCTGACGGTAAATTCGATTCTCCATTGGGACTCGCATTAGATACTACACATAATTTACTTTATGTTGCAGATACTGACAACAGTAGAATTCAGGCATTTACACTTGTATCTGCTTCTCAAACTCCTAACCCTCCAAAGAATTTGAAAACATCTCCAGTTTCTCCAACATCTGTTTTATTGACTTGGGAAGAACCAGTTTTATCTACTGGTGCTCCTGCAGTTACTGGTTACAAAATTGAATACAAAACAGCAACTACTGCATATGCTGTTTTAATAGCAGATACCAAAAGTACTTCAACATCATTTCTTCATGAAGGTCTAGATTCTAGTAATACTTACACTTATCAAATATATGCAATAAACTCTAAAGGAACAAGTACTCCTTCTTCTAGTTCATCAGTAAAACCTGCGGAAACTACTACTCCAAGTGGATTGCTTGCAACTGCAATTTCTCCAAATCAAATTAGACTTTCATGGCAAGCTCCATCAAACACATTTGGACAGAGCATTGGTGGGTATACAATTCAACGCGTAGTTGGACCCGATGTCTATGATGATATTGGTTCAACAAACAGTAAAACAACTACATACACTGTTAATAACTTAACAACTGATAAATCATATTCATTTGTAGTTCGAGCAAATATTGGATATGGTGTTACAGAACCATCAAATACTGCATCTGCTACTCCTAAAACAACTTCTGTTGATGTTCCTCAAACCCAAACATCTTCTAATTCTGCTGTAATACAAATTTCTTCACCTCCAATAAAATTAACTGCAACAAGTACTTCATCTACTCAGATTAATTTGTCATGGAGTCCACCTTCATCTATTGGAAATACTCCAATTACTGGTTACAAAATTGAAATGAAAAAAGATTCTGGTTCTTACTCTGTTTTGGTAGCAAATACAAACAGTACATCCACTACATACTCTCATACAAATCTTACAACAAATTCAAAATACACATACAAAGTATATGCGATAAATAATGCTGGTACAAGTACTGCGTCTAATGAAGTTACTACAATTCCGACAACTACTTTGAAAATAAATCCTTTAGGTAAGTTGACGATAGATGAAGGTAAATTACTATCTTTTGCTGTAAAGTTAACTGATCCATCTATGAGTGGTATGGTGTTTAGTTTAGAGAAGAATCCCCCTGCAGGAGCTTCAATTAATCAAAACAACGGAATGTTTAGTTGGACTCCAAATGATACACAGGGTGGAAAAGCATACATCTTTGATATAGTTGCAAATCTAGGCTCGTTAAGTGATAGACAATCTATTACAATTACCGTCAATGATTCTATCAAAAAATCTGATCCTGTCAAAGAGCCAGTCAAAGAACCTGAACCAACAAATGAGGAGCCTACTGATGAACCTACTAAACCAAAGATAGCCCCATTTGTTGATCCTGAAAGAGATCCACAATCCTATGTTGATAGATACAACAATGAACCAAGTTACAAAAAATGGTTTGATAATAATTTCCCAGAATACTCTTCCATTTATGAGGCAGTTGGATTAGATACGCCAAAAGGTTTAGCTCCGTTTGTTGATACTTCAAAAGATCCACAATCCTATGTTGATAGATACAACAATGAACCAAGTTACAAAAAATGGTTTGATAATAATTTCCCAGAATACTCTTCCATTTATGAGGCAGTTGGATTAGACAAACCAAAAATTGACACACCAAAAACCGATGAACCAAAAACTGACACACCAAAAACTGATGAACCGAAATTTGGAATATGTGGACCTGGAACAAAACTAATTGATGGCATATGTACTATTGTCGATATGCCAAAACCAAAACTAAAGCCTTGGTGGCAATTCTGGTAGACTTTATTAAAATATTTTAATTTTAACTTTTATACGTGAATTTTTGGATTTGACAAAAATACTGCATACTGTTGTAATTTGTATTTCATGAAGAAATTTGCTTTTGCTCTTGGATAGTTTTTGCTTACATAGTCTTTAATTTCTGGTAAGCTCATTTTTGCTAATTTATAAAATTCCGAATTATATTGAGAAGGTTGTATTGTGATACTCATCAAATTATGTTTTGCTATTTTGTTTTTCCAAAGATGAATCAAAAATTGTTCTAATCTTTGTTAGTTTTCTCAAACCCTTGAAAGATTTTATCAGCAAATGATGTCAGTTCTCATAAATCTGCCTCTTAATATCAGAAATATGTTCATTAAAAATTTCAATTCCTGCATCAAACAATTTCATTGTATTTTCAACAGTGCCTGGTTGATTTTCATCGATTCTTTTGTTTGTTAGATATTGACCCGAATCATGAATGTATTTTTGAAGAACCATACCCAAAATACATTCATGCATGTTTTTAATATCCCACTGTTCTTTTGTTGAATTTACCAAATTGAAATATTTTGGAATTTGACTAGTCGCTATCTGTAGCAAATTTTCAAGTTCTCTGATATCTTCAATGCTCAGTTTCATCTTACAATTAACCTGATTTGATCTTTCAAATTAATAGTTTTGATTATTTGAAAAATAACTTTTTTATGAGGCTATTTTTTTATTTTTTGTAAAAAATCATGGTATAATTTCAGCTCAAAATAATCTTACCAAAACTAGTAACCTTTCTCACACTTTCCCGGTTATACGAATCTCTAAACCACTACACATGACACACGACGATATCGATATCATCGGTAAAAACGTCAAAGACATGTACGGAACATTCATGGGTAAGGTCATTGGAACAATAACTGACATTGATGGAAGCATCCAATCAGTTGGCGTTGACTGCGGTGCTCAAGGATTACAGCAAATCGCATATGAGCAACTTGTAGTTCAAGGCAGTGTTGTTATATTCATTCCAAAATGGAGACTAGACTCACAAAGACTTCTACGCGAAAAACAACTAACACTGCGTCGTCTAAAGGCCTTGATTGATATTGTTTCTGAAAATGATGACATGAAAGAAGATGCCGAAATAATTCATGAAAAATACAAGTCAAAACTTGAATCATTGGATGAATTGGAAAACCAGATCAAATCAAAGCTAGATGCAAGACAAGCAGCGCTAGAGGAACAGCTAAAGTCTACAAAGATGTTGTTATTTGATGCAAAAGTACAATACAAGAGCAACGAAATCTCAGAGAATACATTTGAGACCGTGAAATCATGTGCTACGGAACTAATTGAGCATGTAACTCACGAATCTGCCGAAATCTCAAACGTAAAGAGAAGAATTGCTGATCTTGATGCAGAAGTAATAACTGTGACGACACCTCCAAAAAAAGAAATCCAAGAATCCGCCGTTTCATATCTGGGCAATTCTGAACAAGAGCAACTAGTTCAGAGCATACTTCCAGAAGCACCAACAGATCCAGTCATTCATTCAGAAGCAACACGTGCTGATGAAACCGAATCACATCTGCCGACACCTCCCAAAGAGGTCAAAAAAGAGACATCACACTATGACGACTGGCTAGCTAGAATGGAAGCATCTTAACTTTTTTTAAATTATTTTTCTTTAACATTTACAAGTCTGAATCTCTATGCTATTTTGATGTCCGAATTTAATATCGGTCTTGGAAATAATGATACTCAAACAAGAAAAGATGCCTCTTTAGATTTTGTTTCCTTTTGGGATAAACAGGCCAAAAATCTTAGTTGGTTTTCCAGTTGGGACAAAACATTGGACTGGAACCCTCCATTCGCTAAATGGTTTGTAGGAGGTACAATTAACGCATCATACAACGCCCTTGACATTCATCAGAAAAACAAGGCTGAAAAACCTGCTATATTGTGGGAAGGCGAGAATGGTGATTCACGTGTTCTTACTTACAACGATATCTGGATTCAAGTCCAAAAACTTGCAAACGTCCTCAAATCACTCGGTGTAAAGAAAGGTGATAGAGTAACTATCTATCTTCCAATGATTCCAGAATTGCCAATATCGATGCTTGCATGTGCAAGAATAGGGGCAACTCATACTGTTATATTTTCTGGATTTAGTGCAGCAGCAATTAAAGATAGGATTGAAGATTCAAAATCAAAAATAGTAATTACTGCTGATGGTGGATATCGACGTGGAAATGTAATTAAACTCAAAGAAGTAATAGATGATGCAATTAGTGATCTTGATTTTGTTCAAAACGTAATTGTAGTTGAAAGAACAAAAAGTAAAATCAATCTTTCTTCAAAAGACAAGCTTTGGAATCAATTAATGGAAAATTCATCTTATGTATTTCCTGCAGAAAAATTAGACAGTGCTCATCCTCTTTACATTTTGTATACCTCTGGAACAACAGGAAAACCAAAAGGTGTGCTCCATGGAACTGGAGGTTATCTGACCCACTTACATTCTACATTCAAGTGGGCATTTGACATTAAAGATTCTGATGTATTTTTTTGTACAGCTGATATTGGTTGGGTCACAGGACACAGCTATGTTGTTTATGGTCCACTTTTACATGGTGCAACAGAAGTAATGTATGAGGGTGCGCCAGATTTTCCAGATGCCTCACGAATGTGGGATATAATTGAAAAATACAAAGTTACTATTTTTTACACAACACCTACTGCACTTCGAATGTTTATGAAATTTGGAAACGACATTCCAAATTCATTTGATCTCTCATCTCTTAGACTTTTAGGAAGTGTCGGTGAACCAATTAATCCTGAAGTATGGAGATGGTATTTCAAAGTAATTGGAAAAGAAAAATGCCCGATAATTGACACTTGGTGGCAAACTGAAACTGGTGGGATGTTGATTTCTGCTTTGCCTGGGTTGGAGACAATTCCACTAAAGCCAGGCTCTGGAACTCTGCCTATTCCAGGATTACAAATATCTGTAGTCGATGAGTCTGGAAATGACGTACCTGCAAACACCAAGGGATATTTGCTAATCAAAAACCCTTGGCCTGGAATGCTTTTGACTTTGTGGGGGGATGATAAGAAATATCGTGATGTGTATTGGTCAAAATACAAAAATTGTTACTATCCTGGTGACTATGCACTAAAAGATTCAGATGGTTACTTTTGGCTACTTGGTAGAGCAGACGATGTCCTCAAAGTATCTGGTCACAGAATAGGGACTGCTGAGCTTGAAAGCTGTCTTGTATCTCATAATGATGTTGCAGAATCAGCTGTCTGTGGAATCCCAGATGAGATCAAAGGCGAAATCATAATTGCATTTGTAGTTTTAAAACAAAATATAACAAAAGATACCGCCATTTTAGAAAAAGAATTATCTACAAAAATAAGAAATGATATTGGTGCAATTGCTACTCCGCAACAAATCTATTTTGTATCAAAATTGCCAAAAACTCGTAGTGGTAAAATTATGCGAAGACTGCTAAAGGCAATAGCAAACAAAGAGACTATCGGTGATGTCAGTACTTTGGAAGACGGAGCTGCAGTATCTGAAATTCAATCTGCATTTGATGAAATACAAAAATCAATTCAAAATAAAACAAAATAATTTTATTTTTTTAACGATCTTAAATCAGTTGTTACTAACATATCAAACATTTTCCTTAAGCCATCATATTCTGATTTAGAATTTTCATCTAAATTGTTGTATTCGCTTTTTTTAATCTCATCAAGCTTTTCTTTAGCTTCTTTAAAGTAATCCTCAAACTCTTTAATTTTTTTATCATTTAATTCTGTAAGATCAAAAATTACAGTATTACTTCCAAGCAAGTTTTTCTTCTCATCATAAAGACTCACTGCATGCAATATGCCTGGGAATGTGCTTCCATCTTGCTTCTTAAAGGTAATTTCTCTATCTGTGACATTACCTGTCTCAAACCATGTTTTTAGCGAGTTGTTCATTGCTTCCCATGCGTCTTTAGGCACGTGTTCAAATATCGTTCTGCCTAGAATCTCTGTCTTTGCGTAGCCTAATTTACTAGCATAAGTTGAATTGCAATCAAGAATAATTCCGATGGAGTTGATTCGTCTCCACATTATTGGGGCGTCCTTGAGAATTTTTCTTGCTTCTGTCTGTGGCATTTTTTATTTTACCTTTGACTAGTTATTAAATTGAAATCTTGTCAAATAACATCTGCTGACTTTTTAATATTGAATTATGATGTGTTTTGAAGATCAATCTACCTAGACTCTAGTATGAATTCCATTTCTAAAAATCAAATGTGATATTATTGTACTTTCTTTTTATGTAATATCTGTATAATTAATTCATGTCAGCAATAGGTGGAAACACAAAGAAAACATCAAAGAACAACTCGATCTTTATTGTTGGTGGTATTATTGCAGCTGGCGCTCTGTTACTATTTGCATATCTGATGTGGTATGTGGCTCCCGCAGAAAACATGGAGCTAGTTAGAATTGTTGCAGTAACCGGGTCAGGTTGTATTGCAGAAACATCAGATGGATTTGCAGTAAATATTGGTGAATGTAGGGGAGAGCCAAATCAGTATGTTATGGCACCAGTAGATAAGAAAGTTAGAGAACGTGCAGCATTAATGAATCCTACAACTTAGCTAAACCACTGATCTAAATTATGACTCTTTTTTTCTAGTGATTTTTTTAGTCGGTTTAAAGAAGATTGAATTCTGTCTTCAGAAAAACTTCTCTCTTTGACTAGATAGTTTGTCATTCCTTCATAGTCTACTTTTCCAAAGACTATCTCATCTACATCTGTTACAATTGGCTCAAGAAATATTTTGCGAATCTTCTCATACTCAATTGTTTGTAGTTGCTCTTGAATTTGTGGAATGTCTTCAAGTCTTGAATACTGTTTTATCATTTTTAATGCAGTTTTTGGTCCTATCCTGTCAAATCCATTTGGATTAAAATCAGTACCAATTAAAATTCCAATATCTACTATTTGCTCTCTGGTAATTTCTAATGCCTCTAGGGTTTTTTGAGTCTCGATAATCTCTGGCTCGATTTCCACATACGTGTTTCTGTTTGGAATCTTTCTTCTTCCGCTGTTTGTAAAATTTCTAATTAACCTCTTTGCACCACAAAGTATGGAATCAAAGTCTTGACTTGCAGAGGCATAAGCTTGTCCAGTATTTGTTAGATGGGCCGCAGTTGCTTCTCCTTCAGATGCTGCATCAATGTATGGAATTCCAAAGTATGATAAAATTTGTTTTGATTCCTTAACCATCCCATCTTTCATGCTAGTTGTTTGCTGCGCAAACTTTCTTGCATCTTCTAAATTTCCCTCTGCAATTGCTTTTTCATATTTTATTGTAGCATCTTTTTTGATCTGCTTTCTTCTTTCAATCTCTGCAGTTTTCAATGACGGTGGCTTTCCATCAAATACATAAACTGGTTTTATCCCTAATGATAAAAAATTGATATTTCTATAAAGTAATCCGCTAAGATGACTAGTTATCCTGCCCTCAGAATCTGATAACTGTAATCCATCTGGACCCCTAATGCTTGCCAAGAACTGATAAATTGCATTATACGCGTCAATTGCTATTACTTTTGATGAAAATGATTCTAGAGTTGTTTTCTCTCTTACTACTAACTCTTTGAGGTTTAATCCCATTAATTGTTGTTGATTTTTGAGCTATTTTGTCTTTATCGTTTGAATTGCAGATCGTAATAACTGCAATTGGATATATAAAAAAGAAAAATCTAATCACATGGTGAACCGTTTGGATTTATCTGAAAACTTGAGAGAGAAAATATATGACATTAAAGAATCCCAAAATAATTTTTTAAAAATTGTTTCATACTTTCCTTTATCTGAAGATGAAAAACAATCTATTTTGAAAAAAACTCGACATGTTGATTTTCGTTCAATCTTTTCTGATCATGTGTCTGAAGAAGAATGGAACAAAACTAAACATCAGATAATTAAGCGCTTTCAGAATGAACTATTTGATATAGATTCAGCATAAATTATTTTTAAAAATTGTTTCTGATTTGCTTTATTATGTGGTAGTTCTAAGATTTCTTGCCAGGTTAGCCAAGTGGAACGGCGGCCGTCTCGAAAACGGCTACGCGCAAGCGTGCAGGGGTTCGAATCCCTTACCTGGCGTACTCAAGTTTTTCTTTAAATAGTTTGTACCTAAATTTCTTAAAAAATTAAAAACTCTGGTAGGGCGTTGACCTTTACCACTTACACTCTTACTGATAAATTAGAAAAAATGGTTTTTGTTTTTTATTTTATGTGTTTGGTACATTGCCATCGACATCAAGCAAATTCCCACATGTTTGACATTCCCATTTTTCATCAGACATTAATTGATTGACGTTTGTTACTCTTGATGCGTTACAGACTTTACATTTGGTTGACATTATTTTGATTTTACTGGGTGTGTTTTTTCGTGCTCTCATACTTGCTCAAAAGTATACGAAGTTCCTTCCCACTTGAAATTGCACTCTTTACAGCTATATCTCATTTTTCTCTTCACTATGTTGTTTTTTCCATACATTACATGCTGGACAACGACTAATTGTTTTGGATAATATTTTTTTTGAGAATACATTGCCACAGTTTTCACATGTTTTCAAATCATTTAGAGTAACCATTATGATGTTGCTTCCATTGTTTTTTTGTTTTTCAAATGTGTTTTTTCATGGGTTAAAACATGTTCAAAAGTATCTATCCATCCTTCCCAATGAAATTTACAATCTTTGCAGTTATACTTCAATTTTGTTTTGTCTCTTTAGATTCTTTGAATGCGTTTACGTCATTAGATGTCTTTTTTTGGTTTCGTTGCAATTTTGCAAATAGTTTTTTTAACATACACACATAGGTCATATCTTACATATAAGGCAAGGATTATGACAAAATGGATTTTCTTTCGTAGCTGAGTAGTCAATTCAGTCCTTCTTTTCAGATATGCAAACTCACACCACTACGATACTAGTAATATGTTGATTTTCTTTATAGGACTTCCTCAGAGTGGGTTAATTAAGACGAAATGACGTATGGATGTTATGAATACCATCTCATTCCATTGGCAAAAAACATGTATTGATTGCAAGAGAATACATTGCCAAAAGGGCTGTAACTGTGATTGTCATTGGAAACCCTAGATGTATTTTGACATATCCGATTATAACTCAAGACACATGCCCACATGACGCAAAAGTAAAGATGGCAGGATATTCTGGAATGTATGAATGTACAAGATGTCATAAATTTATTCGTGATGATAAGTAAAATTACAAATATTTTCCTACATTCTTTTGTTATTATGTATTCAATTCATAATTCTTAGTTTCTAATTATTTTCATGCCTATGTTTTTGTAGGGTGTCAATTCTTTTTACCTTAACTCTTACCTGGCGGACTCATACTTTCCTGCTAAGATTTTTTCATTTTTTGAAATAGTTTAAACACTGTTTTTCCTATTTTGACTTGTTTTATAATTTTCAAACTAACTTTCAATATCTTAAATCCTACAAAAACAGGCATAAGTACAAGCATAATTATTTCAAGCCAATACTTTTTTACAAATGATTTTGTATTTCGTATCTTCAAATATGCTATCAATAGTTCTAATGTCAAAAGACCTACTATTGCCCAAAAAATAATATCAAATATGATGATAGCTTGTTCTGTGATCGTAAATAATGGTTCGGAAATTCCTAATGAGGAATATTCAATATTTACTAACCCAAAAATAAATATCACGATTAATGAAAAAGTGATAAAACTCAGTACTTTTTTGAATAATGGAGAAAATAGTATTTTCACAACAATTTTTTTGTGTAAGATCATTATAATATCGTTCTGGAGTTTTATTTTCCATACAAAGTAATGCTAGATATTTTTTTGTATTTATGATATTGCTGATTATTTTATTTTATATCGTAAAATAGCTAATACTGATTCATCAATTTCTAATTTTTTAATTATTTTTGGAGATGATGCAAATTCTATTTTTGTTGACATTTGTTTTGCAATTTCAAGCATTTTCATTATTTTTCTAAAATTAGATGAAGTGTAATATTGTGTGGAGACAATTAGAGTATCAACTGCTCCTTGTTCTAATGCTTTATAGATGACAGTGTTTACTCTTGCCGTTAACCCTTCTTTAACCAGTTTTTCATATTTTTCAATGATCTCTTCAACATGTTTTTTTCTATGTTGATACAAATGTTGAATTATTTTTTTATACAAATCAATTTTCGGTGTGGAGAATGAAATATTTTCTACAAATCTGCATTTTTCTGTTAACTCTGAATTCATCTCATCAAAAAATTCTGTTTTTGCTTGACCACTTCCGCCAATTAGAATTAATTCCGAGTTTGCATCTATTGTTTTGACCTTTTCTGCTACTTTTTTGTAAAAAACATGAATCTTAGTTTGTCTTGCTCTTAAGAATCGACCTTGACTTTGTCCTCCTTTTTTGTGTCTTCCACGTAAATCTATTTTTAATTTAGATTCTTGTATTACTTGCGTTCCGTGAAATCTCTTTATTTGAGCAGATTTTTGATCAAGTATAATTAACAAAACATCTTTTTGTGTTTTTAAAACATCATAAAATGGTTTTAGAAATGGTTTTTTGCTTACCATGTAGACATATGGTAATTCTTTTGAAATCCCAATTTCTTTTAAGATTACTTGATCTTTCTCAATCCATCCAAAAATAATGAATGTTTTTGTAAATTTACCTGTAGATGATGGGTTTTTCCTAAGTTCTATAATTCTATTTTCAATTTTTGATTCGATTTTTTCAATCTGTTTATTTCTTTTTATTTCTTTTAACAGGGAAATGGTTTCCTTTCCTTTTCCATGTTGGTAGTATACAGACACAGTTGTATTGTTGACTTGTTTTATCTCGTAAAGAAATTGATTTATCGACAACCATTCAGATGGAGTGATCTCTGATGACACTATCTCTCTTTTCATGATTTTTCATTTTTTTATTGGTTAATAATTTGTTTTAATTCGCTCTATTATTGCTTGATTAGTTGATTTTGTAACTTATTTTACATTTAGTGAATCCATTTTATTGCCCTATTCATCACTGATATCATGAAAAAGATATTTTATATTATACTCCCAATTGTTGCGTTTTCTATAGTTCTTTTTAATGCATTTTTTGGTCATTTAATTTTCCTGTCTGACACTGAGCATGTGATAAACAAATACTCCGTGTATGTACATTTACTATCTGAATGGAATAGTTCATCTAAAAATATTATATTTGAGGTGACAAATTCTTGGTACAAATCTGACAAACATAATGTCAACCATATATTCAATGCAGAATCTAAAGACTATAACAAAAATCAATTTCAAAAGATAAATGGAAAATCATATGTCGAATTAAAACATGAATTTAGTGATTGTCAAGAAGAATGGCAGCCAATGCTCTATAGAAAAGTTGTAGACAATATCAGACATGAGGTAGAATATGTGCAAGGAAATCAGCTAAGCACAAATCCTGATGTATCTGTCTATCCAAATATTGAAAACCAAAACTATGATAATTTCAAACAACAATCAAAAATTAAAAATGGCTATGTGCAATTTTTCCCTATCTGTACATCCAAAAATATTACATCCTATGATTATAGCATAAAAACAGATAACAAAGATTTAGGTTTTGATGTATATTTTGTCTCATCCCCTATACATCGTGAGTATTTTGCAAATTCTAACTTTGATTATTACAAAGAATCAGGTTGTTTTGGACAAAACAAACAAAGCTATAGCGGTACATGCAAGAACATTACAAAAGATAGCGGATTGTTAGTGATATTTCCAGATGATCTTATTCCGTGGACTACAAAAGTTACAGTAAATCTTTATGAAAATTAGATTTTTGGTGACTGATAAAATCTACTCTAATTTGTAAAAATATTTTTTAAATTTAGATTCAATTAGGATTTAATCAAAGGTTATAATTTAACCATCTATTTACAATTTGACAAAAAAATGTCATACAAAACAAGACAAACAAAAATAGCAATTGCTGCTGCAATAGCAATTATTGCAGTAAGTGTTACTGGAGCATATCTAATTCCGGCACAAAGCACTGTAGTTGTTGTACCTACAACTCAGGCTGATCAGGAAAGATACGATGCACTAGGAATTGCTCAAAAATATGTGGTAACTAGTCCAACTTTTGCTTTTGATGGCGACATAAATTCACTCAAAGTTGAATACGTCGGTTCTACAAAATCAATCCCATCTGATCATATCTTCAAGGCTAGCTTTGAATCAAGTCAGGGTGGATTTGGCAATAGAGAAGGCCAAATGCTTATCCAAGCAATTACGCCTCACATCATGGAAATTGTGGTATCTGAGGGAAAAGTAATTTCAGCAATTACTGATAAAACTTGGGATGAGCAAAGAGAACTATTCATTCAACTAGAGACAGAACTTGATACTTCAAATCAAGTTACTGAGTATGATTATGTTACACTCATCGATGCATTTGAAAAAGATGGCATTGATGTGAATGTAGTTGAAGTGTTGGAAGATTCATCGTTTTTAGTACCGACAATAGTTGTTAAAGTAAACGATGAGACGATTCAGATCTATGAATTTTCTTCAGGTACTGATGCACAAAACGCATCCAACCTTGTTTCAAAGGATGGAACACAGATAGGTTCAAGCATAATCAGATGGATTGATGAGCCTCACTTTTACAGCAAAGGTAAATTAATTGTACAATACATCGGCCACAATCAAGAAACGCAGAGTTTGCTTGAGTCACATTTAGGCAACCAGTTTGCTGGAATGTAACTCTGCATCTCTTTTTTTATTTTCCAATATACGTATACACTGGATAGACTTTTTTTGTTTTTGTAGATTTGTAGCTCCATTCTAATTTATCTAATTTCAAACGTGCAAAATATTCTTGAATTGATTTGTGTAGTTTGGTGTAAATGTCATCTCCGACTACAATCTGATCAGGCTGAGCCAGATTTTGGATTTTAGCTGCCATACTTACTGAAGGTCCTAAAATATCTACATGGGATTCCTGTAGATCATCGCCATAACATACAATTGTATTTTCGCCGTAATCGATGCCGATTTTTATCTTCAATTCTGGTAAATTGTTATTTTTTAAAATAGGATTTATTCCAAGTTTGAGAATTTTAAGCATTGATTCTGCACATGTGACTGCTCTGTTTGCAACTGATGCTGATAGATTTTCTGCAACAAAATATCCAATAACTGCATCGCCTACAAACTTTAACACAAATCCTTCATGACGTTTAATCACATATGCCATCTCTTGAGCAAAAGTAGTAAAAACAATGGCTAGTTTTTCTTTTGGCAAATTTAGGATCATATCTGTAGACCCAACAAGATCTACAAACAACACTGCCATATTCATGCTCTTCAATACCTTTTCCCTAAGAAATATTTCTGATTCTTCAGTTACGGTAGAATACAAAAATTCATGATTCAATGATTTTAGTACTCTGTCATGTACTTCTGTAATTAGAGTTTCAGAATCTACTACTTTTTCTGTACCTCTTCCAAGTAGCATGTCTACTATGCTTGGAGTTTTTGGTGATAGCAAATTTTCAATACCTTTATTTTCAATTTTTTTAGTTACCATTCAACACTTATCCTGTAAAGAGTGTTAATTATTTTTGCTTAGTCTACTGTGTCTTATTTCTTATTCTTAGTCAATTACTATAAAAATGAAATTTTATTGAATCCAAGATAATTTAGAACCATTAACTTTATACTAACATACGACTCTAGTAATCTATGTTAAAATTCAAATGTAGCTCGGTTGGATTTGATTGTAATTTTGTTGCCAAGGGTAAATCTGAGGAAGAAATCTTAACACAGTGTGCAGCACATGCCACAAAAGATCATAAAATGAAACCAGAAGAAATTACTCCTGAATTACAAGATAAAATCAAAAAAAAATATTCATAAATCCTTATTTTAAAATATTTTATTTCGTTCTCATTATGATGGAGTTAGTTTAATTATAAATAAGAAAAAAGAAATATTAGAATCCAGAATTTCTCATGTTGAGAAATGATGGTCTAAGTTCTTCGAGTTGTTTTTTGAGGGATTGGGCAGTTTCAATATCGCCGTTCTTAATTGCCTCTCTTAGTTGTTGAGTCAAGTCAAGAAAGTGTGCTCTTGCAGCATCAATTTCTGTATTTCCTGTTGGTTCAGAGAATTTTTGCTGAAATTTTTCATACTTTTCCATTTTGTCCCCATGCATCTTTTCTTTCATTTTTGAATGATCAAATGTTTTGGTGACTGTGGTAAAGTTTGTAGCATCACCTGCATCCACAACAAAGATGTTTACCGTCTTTGTATTTGATTCAACATCTTTATTCATGCTGATGATGGTCCATACAACATACTTGTTGCCTTCACCGTCTTTTGCAATTCCTATGCCTGCTTTCATTGCATCAGTAACCTCATTACTTTCAGCAACAGAAACGGCTTGACCTAGAGAGACTGTTATTTGACTTTTTAATGAATCATGAGTCTCTTTGGTCATTTCTTCAGGAATTTGTATAGTTCCAGTAAATCCTTCAACTAAGATAGCATGATGTCCTCTTTTCATGTCTTTCACACCAGCCCATTTTGCTTTGTCTGTACCGTCTGCCATCACATACGGAGTAGCAACTACAAACATTAGCGCAAAGACTGCTGCAAAGGCAGGAATCATGTATTTTGTTTTGGTTTTCATTGATAGTTCCATTAATTTTTGAATAAAAGGCATTGTTATCAAGTGATACGTAACAATGTTACCTGACACTTATCAATCAAAAATATGGCGTCATTATGAGATGACTCAAATTTGTAAGGGCGTTTGTGATCTAAAAAAAGCATCATCGATGCCAAATAACTTACGTTACAAATCAGGTCAGAAAAGATGTGGTCTTTGCGATTGTTATTTCTACACTGAAGATAATACATGTCCTTGTTGTGCTACTAGACTCCGAACAAAACCTAGAAACAAAAGAATATGGGAACAAAGTTGAATTATAATGGAATATGAGTTTAATGGAGATTATATTTGGTACGTGAATATCGAGATCGGATTTACATTAGGAAGGATATTTTGTTGAAACTATACGAATTTGGTGAAATGAATCAAAGTAGATTGATGAGTATTTGTGGTTTAAACAATGTAAAACATAAGGAAATTTTAGATAGCATGGTAGAAAAAGAAATGATTGAAAGAAGAGATGAGTCTTGGGGAAGTAAAAGTATTCATAAATACAGAATTTCTGAAAAGGGAAAAATTTTGCTTGAAGAGGTTTTGCAAAGATATGAAAATTTATTTCCAAGAGATGAGGGGGAGAAGTAAAATTGTCTAAAGATAAAAAAAATAATGAAAATATTTTTGAAATCTTAGATGGAATTATGATCCAACTAAGTAGAACAAAAAAAATGTTTATGATTATGATCATCACCACTTTAATTCTTCCACCGGTTGCCATTTTGGCAATATCTGCTGTATATGACCCTCCTTACCAAGACAGATTTAAAAAAGATCTTGATACTCACTTACAATATCAATTGGAAAATGGCGAAATTACAGAGGATGAATACAATACTTTTAAAGAAAAAATCTCAAAAAAAGAAAAACCCAATCCGTTACTCCGACCACATCAAATTATAATATTTGCAATATCTGTTGGTTGGTTAGCTATTGGTATAAGACAATGGATTGTTCTCTCAAAGTGGGATAAAAGATACAAATTATTCAAAGAAAACCAAAAGGAAATTGACAAAAAATTTGCAGATGATTCTGATGATTTAGATGATTCTAGCGATGAAAATAATTCCCATAAATCCGATAAAAAACAACCTAAATCCTAGAATTTAGTATTTTTTTTAGCTTAAATTCTTGTTACTTAAGAACCCTGGGAACTTTTTTCAAGATATGTGAAATTGAAATTCTTCCAGGTCCTATCACTATGAGCAAAAGACATCCTGATAGAATCAATGTCTCAAATTCTACTCCACCACGGCCTGCAAAACTCTGAGCTCCTTTTGCCACAAAGATCGCCCCCAGCATTACTATTGATAGCAATGATGCAGAAATTCGTGTTAACCCTCCTATTATCAGTAATATTCCTGGAACCAATTCTGCTAGTGCAATCGGAATTTGCATTTCTGCTGGCAGGCCCATATTTGGAAGATTTTCTGCAAAACCAGGTTCAAATTTTCCTAACGAGTGCGCTATGAATATTGCTCCAATTGTAATTCTTATCCCAAAATGAGTGATATCTTGAAAGATAGAGTTACGAATTGTTGCTTCTGCCATCTGTAAAAAATTATTATGAGTATATTTTATCATTAGGTAACAAATGTGAATAAAGGTTAAATGTGATTATTACGTATTTTATTCATGAAGTATACTGTTGCATTGTTTACTGTATTGGCTTTTGCAGCAATATTCGCTATGGTTACTCCGATGGATGCAGCAGTAGCTCAACCTTCTAGTGCAATGCCTGATGGTGAATACAAAGATGGAGATCATGAAGGAAAATCTTGTCCATCTAAAGAGAAAAAAACTGCATCTAGTGATGCCGATTTGAATATCTAGATTGATTTTTAATTGATCTTGATCTTTTTGTAGGCAGCTTTTCCAAGTCTGTTCATTATCCCAAGACCCAGTCCCTTTCTACTGATACCTTGTACGAGTATCACGTCTATCTTTTTTTCATCAAACTCTCTGAATGTTTTAAACAAGTTAGATGCTACCACATCTAACTTTTTACCTAAAAATACTGTCATATCTGATTTGTATTTGGTATTTGTAGTACTAAGTACTCCTACCTTTTTCCCATTCTTTTTAAATTCTGATAAAAGTTGTAATGTCTTGTTTTTTACTTTATCATTTGGGCCTTCAATTAGAATTATTTTTGCATTTGGAGAATAATGTCTGTATTTCATGCCCGGTGAGCGATGTATGGTTTTTGTTTTTCTTTCTTGTATGGATGGATGGATTGAAATTTTACCGATTATCTTTTGAAGTTGTTCTAATGTTACAGCTCCCGGTCTTAATAGCATTGGAGTTTTTCTTGAAAGATCAATCACAGTAGATTCAATTCCAATTTTTGTTTTACCACCATCTATTATCATACTTATTTTGCCATTCAAATCATCAAGTACATGTCCTGATGTTGTGGGACTAGGTCTTCCAGAAATATTTGCTGATGGTGCAGCTAATGGTGTACCTGTTTCATGTATCAATAATTGTGCTATTTTGTTTTCTGGCATTCTCACTGCAACCGTATTAATTCCACCTGTTGTGATTTTTGGAACTAACTCTGATTTTTTTAGAACTAATGTAAGAGGTCCTGGCCAAAATTTTCCAATTAATTTACTAGCTGTATTTGGTATGTCTACTGCTAATCTTTTAAGATCCGAAATATCTGAAATGTGAATAATGAGGGGATTGTCTGAAGGTCTGCCTTTTGCAACAAAAATTTTTTTGACAGACTTTGAGTCCAGTGCATTTGCCCCAAGACCATATACCGTTTCTGTTGGAAATGCAACTATGTTTCCTGATTTTATGATTTTAGAAGCTTGTCTTATCTTTGAAATTTGTGGATTTTTTGAATTGATTTTAAGAATTTTTGTTTGCATTTTTACTTGATTTTTGACTAATGCTATTGCAGTCATATTAAGAGTATGGTGACTTGTTTAACTCGGTTTATTGTGATTTATTTTCTAAACATCATCCAAATTCTGGTCCCGACAAAAATTCCTACTGCAAGTGCTATCAATAATGGAACTATTATTTGTCCTTCTTCCATTTGTTTAATTCGTCAAATTATTGTTTAAACTCTTTTCATACGCACGTTTTGATGATCCCTAGTAAGCTTTCAAGCTTACCGTATTCTATGAACTAGTATCATTAACTAAATACATGAATACAAACACAAATTCACCAAAAAATGAAAGCAGTTGGAACAAAATGGTACACGCTCCTTTCAAAAAGGTAGTTGCCTTTGATCTCATATGTATGGGAATCGGAGTAGTAATCGGAATAGGAATCGGTGTATACCTAATAGCTGGTATGTAGATAGAGACAAAAATATGACTCTATTACAAAAATCCATACCACGATACAAAAAATCGTATTATGCGATATTTGTTATTAGTGTGGTTACAGTTGTCATCATGACAATTTTTTAATTCATGTACAACCTTTTTTTAATTTTATTTTTTAGATATAGTATAACTTAATTATGATTATCAAATAATTGTATTATGGTTAGTAGAAAACTCTCAGCTAAAGAAATAGAAGAACAAAAAAAGCAACAAAAACTTCGAAATAAACTCTCACGTGCTGCCAGAAGAAGTGGAAATGTTAAGAAAAAAGAAGGCAAAGTTAACAAAGCAAAAGCAAAAACAAAGACTCCTAGATCCCAAAAAAAGATGGCAACTGTGAAAAAATCTCGTTACTAAATTATTTTTTCCAACAAAAACTTTATTTCAAAATATTTTTAAAATTTTTCTGATACTTAATATGAACGAATTCAACTCTTCTCTTTTATACAAACTTCGTTAATCCAAATTAAATAGATATAGGATTTCCAGACTAGGTTACCGCCCATCGTCTATTTCATTATGTTGAAAATAATTTGGTTCAATCTCGATTTAATCAAACCTTATCTTTGCAAAATTTATTTACAAAGTATGAAAATATCCCACCATGCAAATTATTCACAATATCTAAATATTCTTCAGCAAAGCAAAGGTGAACTGCACTTTGAATAAAATCATAATATTTGCCGCAATAGTTGCAATTATTGTAGTAGGCGGATTAGGCATGTATCTCTCAATTATCCCTTCACAAGTTACATCTGTTACAAGTGATCCAAACAACATAATAACGCCATTGGAAACTCCATCAAAATTTCCATATCAAATCAATAAGGAAGTTTTTGATTTGTCCTTGTCAAATCACACAAATCTATCAAATGAACCGATAAAATTCAAATCACATCAAGAAATTTCTGATTATCTCAAACAATCAACTAAAAATCAGCAACAAATGATGTACATCCGAGATTCTGCCATGCGAATGCCTACGGCATTTGTAGATAATGAACCACGCCCTGTACCATCTTCAATGAGAGAAGGCGCATTTGTTTTAGAAGAAGCATTGGAACTTCAAAAAAGAATTGAAAGCGGACCTGATGCTCCAACTGCAGGTTCTGGCAGTCCTATTGCTGATGATGTAAACAGTAACAGTGGAAATGATTATTCTGCTACTAATGTTCAAGTCAAAAATGTAGATGAGCCAGATTATCTCAAAACTGATGGAAAATACATCTACATTGGAACACAAAACACTATATCGATAATTGATGCTTATCCTCCCGAATCTGCAAATGTAATTCTTCGATTTGCCTTGGATGTTGATCCTCAAAATATTGAAAACATGTTTCTAAATGATGATCGTCTTATCTTGATGTATCATGGAAGTTCTGAGAGCCAAGCAATTTCAGAATTTGATTTTAGACCATATCCAATTTACAACTCTAAAACTATCATCTCCATACTAGATGTATCTGATAAGAAAAACCCAATGGTAATTTCAACACATGAGGTTGATGGAAATTATTACAATTCAAGAATGATTGGCGATATAGTTTATGTCCTCTCAACAACTGGTGCTGATTACTCTAATCTCATAGTTCCAACCATAATGACAAAAGATACAGTACTGTATCCTGATGTGTATAGATTTCCAAATCCTGAGCCTAATTACAACTTTAACACCGTTACAGCAGTTGATGTTTCAGGCAAACTAATCAATTCAGAGACATTCATGATGGGTTATTCTAACTCAATCTATGTTTCTGAAGATAATCTTTACATTACATATGAGAAAAATATTGCCCCCATTGATTATGAATTAATACAAAAAGAAAGGTTCTTTGATGTTGTCGTTCCACTATTGCCAAAAGATGCTCAAAACAAAATAAAATTAATTCAAAATGATTCCACAATTGATTCAAGAGAAAAGTGGAGACAAGTATCTTCAATACTACAAGATACCTACAACAGTCTATCTAAAGAAGAAAAAGACAAACTATTTTCAAAGATACAAGATGCAATGATAGAATATGATTCTAAATGGCAAAATGACACAAGAAGAACTGTTATTCACAAGATTGCACTAGATGAAGGAAATCTCCAGTATGTTGCAAATAATGACGTCCCTGGATATCCATTAAACCAATTTTCAATGGATGAGCATTCTGGATTTTTCAGAATTACAACAACAAGTGAATCCTTTGGTCCGCGTGAGACCATTCGATCAAACAATGTCTATGTTTTAGATGACTCGCTCAAAATTATAGGTAAACTAGAAAAGATTGCTCCTGAAGAACGAATATACTCTGCAAGGTTCATGGGTGACAAGCTGTATCTTGTAACTTTCAAACAGGTTGACCCATTTTTTGTAATTGATTTATCCACAAACACTCCAAAGATACTAGGAGAACTAAAGATTCCTGGATTTTCAAACTATCTTCAACCATATGATGAAAATATTATTATTGGAATTGGTAGAGATACAAAAGAAAATTCTTGGGGTGGAGTAGAGCAGAAAGGAGTAAAGATTTCTATGTTTGATGTATCTGATTTTAACAAACCAAAAGAGACTGATACTATTGTGATTGGTAGCACTGGAACATATTCTGAAGCTACAGATAATCACAAGGCACTCTTGTTGGATAAAGGTAAAGGAATCATCTCAATTCCAATAAAGACTGACATGGCATCGATTATGCCTCAAAACAAGATTGTAAATGAAGACTATGACAAACAGTGGTATGGATTTTACGTGTATACTGTGGATGCAAATGGATTTGAAGAGAAAGGACAAATTCAACACTATACATGGCAGTATAATTATGGAGGTCAGTACATGCAACCAAGATCATTTTACATCAATGATTCTCTGTATACTGTAATGGATGGAAGTATGAAGATAAATGACATTGATACTCTTGATGAACTAAACTCTATTAAAATTCAGCAAACAGGAAATATAATTCCATATGTTACTGACTTACGTTAAACTCAAATTTAATCAAAGGTTATAATCATACTCTATTAATTACAATTGATAAAAATGTTCATGATTAAAAGAAGAGAATGTACAGCATTAATTGCAATCGTTGTGCTTTGTTTTACTTTTCAATCAAGTGCATTCGGTTCTCCAATTCCTCTAATTCTTACAGGTGATGAATCTTCAATTGATCTAAAGATTGGTGAAACCGTTGACATTAATTCAAACTTTCAAATTATTTTAGTGAATATACTTGATGACTCTAGATGCCCTTCTGATGTTACTTGTATATGGGAAGGTTCAGTATCGGCAGAAATTAACATGATAAAAGATGGAGAAAGTCGCGGTACATACGTTATTCCAATTGGATTAGCTGACGGTATGGAATCTCAATTAATTGACAATTTTTATGTTATGTTATATGATGTAAAACCATATCCTGTTAGTACTAAACAAATAGAATCATCTGAATATGTTGCAACGTTGATTATTTCCAAAATGACAGAGAAGATAGATTCTCCATTAAAACAATTCAAATCCGGAGTTCCAATTAATGAAACTAAATGCAGTGATGATTTGAGACTTGTAATTAAATCGAGTAATTCAAGTCCTGCATGTGTAAAACCTGAAACTGTAAATAAATTACTTTTACGTGGATGGTCCTTCACTTTATCAACCGTTAGTAGTTTTGAGGAATGTGAATCTGCAGGAAATCCAGTGATGGAATCTTATCCAAGACAATGTACAACTCCAGATGGAAAACACTTTGTTGAGCAAATAAATTCGAAAATGATGAGTCCAGAATCAAAATGTGAAAAATATGGCGGAACATGGTCTGCTGATCTAAATGAATGTGAATCTCTCTTGACTATAGATGATTTTATCAAAATATTGTCTGAAACACAAGACATTGATTCTATTTTTGAACAATTTGGAAAACCTCATGATGATATTGGAAGTGGAATCCACATCTACGTGTATTATCTAAATGATGATTCTCAAATCTGGATAGGATATGTGGATGAAATTATCTATGTAAAACACATGGATGAAGAGGGTAACCAGATTGCAATTTTATATGAATGATATATTGATTGTTTCAATTAATTTCAACAGATAATAGTTTTAATTTTGTCTATCTCTTAATTGGTGACAATCACAGTTGCATCCAGTTTGACATTTCATTCTTTTACAGTCAGAGCATGTTTTTTTATTCCAATATGGGGCAGTATTCAATAATTGTATTTGTTTTATGATTATCTAACCTTTTCTTAATTTTCCATGGTTGATGTTTTTATGAAAAGTTGAAATTGTACATTATTTGTAATCATTATGTTATATGATGTCCAAATTCTGGTTACTTTACATAATACTGTCACTTGCTTTTACTTTTCCATTTTCTTATGCTCAACATCATGGAGGTGAGCAAGCCCCACCAATCAGCTTTGGGTCTGGTGAAGTCACTGTAAGCACCACCTTGTTTCCTGAAGATTTTACTCCTCAAAAATACTCTGATGTGAATTTAAAATTAAGATTTTTTGACACACAATCTAATGTTAATGTAGAAAATGTAAGTTATAGAGTTCAGATATTTTACGGTGAATCTCTTGTTGCAAATCAAATGTTTTTTGATAAAGATGGCGAACTAGTTATCAAAATACAACCAAAATCAAATTGTACACAAGAAGATTTGTGGAAATGTACAAAATATTATGGTGATGTTGATGCTATAGTTCCAAACGCCTTAACTTCTACACCTTCTAGTATTCCAGTTATCTCAGGACCTGTTTTTACTCAGAGTGGTCAGTATACCGTAAAAACTGACATAATAGGTGCAAAAAATCCAAAGACTCAAACTTCACAGGATATTCACTTTGAAACAATTGTAATTATTCCAAATGAACAAGAATTCAAAATATCTTCATCTGGCACTGATTATCAAATTTTTTCAAAAAATTTTCAAGGACCGTTAACTAATTTTCAGTTTGATGATTCATCAAAATCCATTTCTTTTGAGATGCCATTTAATTGGGCACATGTAGCACATGTGGATTTTGTAAAGAATTACTTTGAAATCCCAAAAAACTTTTTGCCTTTAGAAAATGTTGTTAGTTTTAATGGCAAAGCAAATGGTATACAACTCCTTCCAATAGATTTACACTATGACAAATATTCTGATGAAGATAGTAACATACTACATTTTATGATTCATAACGATGAGCTAAAAAAACTCAAAAGCTCTGATTCTAAACTTAAAGTTGTTATTACTCCTGAATCCCAATCATCAATAATTTCTAAAGACCTTTTCTTTGATAACGGCATTAAGGCAATTGCATCTTATGATTCACGATATTCTGAAAGTAAAAATATTTTATTTACAATAGTATTTTTTGATTCCAACGGGGAACTCTCTAGTGATATCCGGTATGGATATGGCATAAAAGATCCAACTGGAAAAGAAACTGTAAACACTGGTGGAAACCTTAGCCTTTTGGGAATCGAGTTACCAAATGGCATTGATTCTCAAGTGCTAAGTACACCCATACCTGGAAAATATTCTATGCAAATTGTGCTATTGGGAATAGGACAAAACTCCTATGACAGACCAATGTTTCAAAAATTTGATTTTGAATTAAGTTCAGATGTGAACAAAACTGAATCTCCTGAAATTCCTACATGGATTAAAAACAATGCAGGCTGGTGGGCTGATGGAAAAATTGATGACAATTCATTTGTTCAGGGAATTCAATTTTTGATAAAAGAAAAAATAATGAACATTCCATCTACTCAAAACTCAGGTAATGGTTCTGATGAAATTCCGTCATGGATTAAAAATAATGCAAAGTGGTGGGCTGATGGAAAAATTGATGACAATTCATTTGTTCAGGGAATTCAATTTTTAGTCAAGGTTGGCATAATCAATCCTTGATGCTGATTAGTTAGACATACCAAATCTCACGTAGAAATCGACCATCCTTGTTAAATACAAAATTTGTAATCAATGCTTGCCAAACACAAATTGGTCTTGGAAGATTATCTCCAGGACTGATTTTATTGTTTTATGGATTGACTTGTTGACCTTTTGTTCTGTTGATTATCTCTGATCTTAACGTAGCAAAATCTGCTGTAATTTTTGTATTCTCCTTAATCTCTGTAAGTTCCTCTAGTATTTTTTCTAGTAATTCAATTATTTTATTTTCTTGTTCGTACGCCAACTTCTTATTTTTATGCTTTTGTTTTATCTTCTACTAGCTTGAATCTTGATAATACTTTGTAAAGTATGAATACTATTACTGCAATTATTGCGAAATCTATGACATTTGCAATAAAATCTCCGTATTTGAATACTGAAACAGCTCCTGATACAGTATTGACTACTTCGGTTTCAAGTGCTTTGAGATCACCTGATGGCAATGCTAATCCTATGATTGGGTTGATTATGTCATTAACTAGAGCAGTTACTAGCTTTGATGCAGCTGCACCAATAATGAATGCAATTGCTAATCCGATAATTCCAAACGTCTTAAGAAAACCCATAAACTCTTGAACAAAGCTTTGTTTTGGAGGTGGGGCCTCACTCATATCCTATCTTGTTATTCATGTGGTAAAAAATGTTATCAAAATTTGCAAAATGACATATTTTGATTATTATTTTGTTTCTTTGTTCTTTGATTTTAGTTTGTTACAGATAGAACAATCTTGAATCATCGATTTGATTTTTTGCTTTAATCCCATGCTGAAGCAATTTTTGTTATGAATATAATTTACATCTATTCTGAGATATTGACTAATAATGCCTATTTTCTGATATTCCCGCCTTGATCTAAACTTTGAAATATCTATCTGCCGTAGTTTGGATGTGACTGTTGCTTATGTTATGATTAATTGTGAGCTTGGTGCAGAGGAGATAATTATTGAGAAATTACGAGAAATCGAACAAGTTAAGGAAGTATTTGGAACTATAGGAACTCATGATTTAATGGTAAAATTAGAAGCTGAAAATTTTGAAAAAATCCGTGAGCTTGCTTCAAGGAGTATTCAAAAGATTGAAAAAATTAGAACGATTTCAACGCTAATAAAAAAAGAATAAAGTTGGGTGAACTAAATGCCTCATGAAAAAAATGACATTGAAAAGTTGATTGATACTATGATAAACAATGGTGATGAATTTGTTCAAAAACTTAAAACTGTTCTACCTGATTCTATTTCAGAATCTATGGTTATGTTTCATGAATCTCACGTTGCCAATCTTAAAAAGATTAAAGATTTTCTTAATCAGTGATTTTTCTGCTAATAATTTGTACTATATGCTTTTTAATCATTGATTTCAAGTTTTATTATGACTAGATCTCGTACCATTACAATTCCTATTAATAAAAAAACAAGCTATGCATTTGATGCAATTTTGAACGCTCCGCCAAAAATGATGCCTGATGCAAAAATGTCTTCTGACGGTTGGTGGTCTTTTTCAACCCCTAGGGGAAATGCTAGGTTGAAATTTAAGGAAAATCGTTCACTTGGAATTCTAGACCATGTTTTCATTGATCAAGACTCTCAATGGAATGTTCCAATGCGAATAGTCTCAAGTGGTGAAGACTCTGAAATTGTAATTACTTTAATAAAACCTGACGAATTGACCGATGAACAGTTTGATAGTAGGATGGTAGAAATCGAACAAGTATTTGAAAATATGAAAAAAATCATAGAGATGTAAATCTATTAAATGATATTTGTTTTGAGCACAGCTAAAGAATCAAAGTTAAATACACTTTTTGTAAGTATAGTCTGAGACAATGCCCTACGAAGAAGTGTATTTCCAACGATTAGAAGAAGACGGTCTTGAAGAATTTCAGGAACCTTCCTTGTCTAATCAAAATTAATCTTATTTTTTGTCGCTACTAGGACCTGCCATGTCTTCTGGTTTGACTTCGTTATCCCATTTGCCTCTGATTCCTTTGATCAATGCTACGATGCCAGTGACAATTAATGCTAAAACAAGACCAAAAAATAAAACTTGATCAAATATCTTAAATGAACAATTTGTTGGGACTGGATTTGGTCCTGAATCATAATCGTAGCAGTCTCCAAATTCAGCTGCCTCGATGTTTGCTGTTTGATAATTTCCTCCAAACACTCCTAAAATCAAAAAACCGGCAAAAATAAGCCCCACTGATAAAATGATAAAACGCATGTCGCTCATGTTCTTAATTTTATGATATACTATTTACGCTTTGATTTAATTTTTTACTAGTGCTATTTTTCTAATAATTCCTTTAGATTTTTGAGCGATGTTTCATAAAATGATCCTATGAAATTCACAAACTCTGTAAATTGTTTTGATGTCATCTTTTTGCTGTTAAAGTACGATTGCCATGTTATCTGAGTAGTGTTCTTGTTTTTTGCATTGATGGAAATTGTTGCAACATATGCTCTTAGAGGTAAACCTTCAGTTGCAATATATGTAAAATATTCCCTTTCTTTCCATGCTACAATATGTTCTTCAATTGTATTGCCATCTGTAAATGTAATTTTTCTTATAGCGCCCACATTTCTTCTCTTTTTTGATAAATATGTTGTTTTTTTAACATCAATTACCCATGATGGGAGTCCAACAATATTGCTGATTTTTCTCCACACCTTTTCTTTACTTGCGTTAACTGAAATGGATTTTTTTACTGTATTTGTATGAAATGATTTTTTCGTAGTTTTTGTCATAATTGGTTGTATTTCGGTATAGTTTTAAATTTTATTTCTTTAACATATTTAATCCCATTAAAACAATTAACATTATGGTCTTTGGATGGGGTAAGAAGAAAGAAGTACAATCTGAAGAAGTCCCTACAGAAAAACAAATTCCATTGTCTGAAGTATCAAAAATTGTACAAAAAATGCTTGAATTAAGAACAAATCAAATTTTGAATGATATAAAATCCATCAGAGATAATACTGAGCCCCTGATCAGTGATCTAATTTCAATTGGAAATACACTTGAAAAAGATAATCTCCAAGTTGATGATATAGATAAGCACATTCGAATTATTGTAGTTAGAGGCAAACAACAAGTAATTGACATGATAAAAAAGGATGCAAATCATCTGCCAAAAATTAATTCATTTGATGATGTGGAAAACATGCATACTGTGTTGAATCAAATGCTAAAAAAAATTGGGGATGTTCTAGGGAGGCAAACCAGAGTCATTCACATCTTTGCAAAAAAATATGCAGAAAAATTAAAGGATATCTTGCAAAAAATGAACTCAAATAATATTGAAATTCAACAATTACTGAAAAACTATACTCACACAAGATCAATTTCTGTAGAAATTACTGATTCATTGCAAGAAATTGATAATTTGGAAGATGCAATTGTACAAAAAGAACACAGAATAATTGAAATTAAAAATCATATAAATTCACTAAACACAAAAATAGCTAATTATGAGGATTCAATTAAAAAAATACATTCCTCTGAAAAATATCTGAAATTTTTAGAGTTACAGAAAGTTTTAGATTCATTTTCTGGTGAAAAAAACCAATTAAAAAACGAAATTAATTCCCAATTCACAAAAATTTCTAGACCCCTCAGTAGATATGAACACGTGTCTTCAATGGAAAAAGAACAAAAAACTCTCTTGTCTAAATTAATCGAAGATCCTTTTGGTGTATTGACTCCAAAAAATAAGGATTCTATAATACTAATTTTAGAAAATATCCGAAAAGGAATTTCATCCGGATCAATATCCGTTAAAGATGTTGAAAAATCATTTTCTTATTTGACTGAAATTGAAGAAGCACTTGCTGGATACATTGCACGTGTATCTGATTTTACTGAAAAACGTCAAAAAATTGAAAATCAACTATCTGCACTTCGATCTGACGAACTAACAGAACTTACGCATAACTTACAACATGCTACTTCTGATAAAGATGATTCTGAATCAAAAATCAATGCTATCGAATCGGAATTGAATGATGCACGTTTTACTATCTCTAAACTGATATCCGAAATAGAAGTTAAACTAAGAGAATTTTCTAATACTGTTTATGTTATTGCTAGATGATTAATCATTCTGAAATAAATTTGTCGCATCCTGACGTGCATGGTTTATTCATAACTCCTTCACATTTTTCTAATTCATTATGTGCTATTCTTTGATGCCCACAGATGCGACATTTCATTCTAAAATGTTCTATAACCTTACTGTATGGAACATCTAATGATGCTATTTTTGATGATATGCTGTCATCCATAGTGTTTTCCATTTTGGTTTGATTTAATTCCCCAAAAAAGAGTTTCTAATTGTTAATTCTAAATTTAATTAGATCTAAACTACATGTACTATCATGTTGTTTAAAAAGAAAAAAATTGAAAGACAGGTTTCTTTAGAAAAAAAAGTTTTAGACAGTATTTTGTCTTATTGCCAAATGAAACATCCAAATGAAGGAATTCTTATTTTAAAAGGCAAATCAAAACAAGGACATATTATGATTGACGGGTTGGTGATTCCACCCTTTAATTATTCTGGCCCTACATTTGCAGGTTTTCCGCACTCTTTTCTTCCCTTTGATATGAGTTACGTAGGAATAGTTCATTCTCATCCTAGTGGTTCTGCAGAACCATCAGTTACTGATCTTCATAATTTTTTTGGCCTAGTATCTATAATCGTTCAATCTCCATACGGGGATAATGATGTCTTTGCTTGGGATAGTAATGGAAACCCTGTACCTATTTCTATTGTGTAAATTAGATTGCTCTGAACTTTCCTAAAAAAAATACAAAAAACACTGACAAAACTTTATAAGTATTTTGAATGTACTTTTGTTGAATTGTTCAGTTATAAAACTTATCTGATCTTCTTGTTTGCATCATTGGGCATTAGTATTGGGTTGCAAATGATTCTTCCATTTCCTTATGGTCTTGGTGCGGCTTTGGCAATTTTCATAGCATTTCCAATGTTGTTAAGAAGACGATACATGAGTCGCATGAAGGGATATGGCGATTCTGGAAGTGGCGGCGGTGGATTCTTTGGAATGAACTCTGGAAGCACAAGTGTACGATACGTATGTTTAGTTTGCAATAACAAACACAAAGGTGGCACATGTCCTAGATGTGGTTCTAAAATGCAACGTGCTGATTTCTAAAATGTCTTTAAATGAACTTAGAAAAAAAGTTCTATACCAAAACTCCATTGAAGTCTGGATTGGATTAAGCAAAGAAAAAAACATAGATTGGGTTGACACTGAAAATTACAAAAAATTCATTGCTTTTCTTTTAAAAAACAATCTAAACATGAAACAAATGTCCATATGTTTTGACGAATCTGATAAAGCATCAGAAGGAGGCCATAGCAAAAAAGTATTTGCAAACAAGTTGGCAGCAATAAACGATGAATATTCTGCATGTTACTCCATAAAATTAAGTGACAGTGCTATTGAATTAATTCGAAAATTTAGTCTCTAATACTATCGTTTTAACTTTGGATTGACAATCGAATCTAAAGCATTTCCTATAAAGACAAAAGCAAGTCCTGTTACTGCAATCATTACTCCTGGAGGCAATATCCACCACCATAATCCTCTGGATGCTGCACCATACACATTAGCATCATGTAAAATTTGACCCCATGTCGGAAAAGATGGATCACCTAGTCCTAGAAAACTTAATCCTGCCTCTGTAGTGATTGCAGCAGGCACTGATATGGCTATACTTGCAAAAGCATATGGTAGTAACTGTGGTAAAATATGTCTTAATACGATTTTTGAATCCTTTTGTCCCATCATGGTTGCAGCTTCTACATATCCTCTAGTTTTGATTTGCAAAGACATACTTCTTGCAACTTTTGCTATTCCCACCCAACCAAACACCATCAAAAATCCTACCAATACAAAAATACTATTGCTGATAGTAACGGATAAGATAATCAAGAAAGGAAGTGCTGGCAGTGCATATATTACATCGTTAAATCTCATCATTACTTCGTCTGTTTTTTTGCCTCTGTAACCTGCATAAACTCCGTAAAGTAAACCCATTACAACTGATGCTATGGATACAACCAGTCCTATGAACAGCGCTAAAGGAGTTCCCCATAACAAGCCTACTGCCAAATCTCTTCTCAACTCGTCTGTTCCCATTATTCCGAATGCCTTACCGCCTATGATTAGTTTAGACTCTTGAATTTTGTTTTCTAAATTGTTGCCATACATCTTTATTAAAAAAACATAATTTCCTTTTAGTGGCTCATGTTTTTCTGCTTTAGAAAAAACAATGTCTTCTGAAGATAAATTATTTAAAGAAAACAAAAACTTGTTTGATTGCAGAATTAGATTTTTTTTAATTGAATCATCCGTTGAAAATATTCTTTCACTATGGATGGAATTAGAATCTAAATTTGGCAATGATGTTGATAATAATTTTAGATGAATCCCATCAGGTCGTATTACGTCCATCTGCAATAATGTTGATCCTGAATATTTTGCAGAAAACTCGTATATGAAATCATTTGGAAAATAATCGTAGTCAAAATTTATCCCAAATTGATGATATGTAACTGAGATGTTTTCTGCAGCATCATAGTTTATTTTTGGTGCTTCTAAAATTTTATGCTCTGGAATCTTATCACTCAAAAACAAATTAACCCAAACCGGAATGGCAACTTTAGGATATGAAATCCAGCTTCCTGGATTATTCCATTCTCTAAAAGTCTCAACTGGAATTGTAATTACTGCTATGATTGAAGTTAAAATTAAAATTGACAATATAATAATTCCCGCAATTCCTGTTTTGTTTTTAAAAAATTCCTCTTTGATCTCTGTTGGAGTGACGCTGCTCATCCTACTCTCACTCTCGGATCAAAGTATCCATACAGTAAATCTGCAACAAAAATACTAATCAGGAAAAAAACTGTCAAGATGTAAGTAGCGCCGATAATTATTGGCAGATCCATTACTGTAATTGCTTCAAAATATAATCTGCCCATGCCTGGCCAGTCAAAAACAGCCTCTGTGATTATCGCCCCTCCAAGTGATCCTGATAGACTTAATGCAAGAATAGTGACTATTGGTGGGGCGGCATTTTTTAGAGCGTGAGAATAGATTATTTTTTTCTGATCAACTCCAATTGTCTTTTTTGCAATTATGAAATCTTCTTGCATAATTCCTACTATGAAATTTCTTACAAGATATGCCCAAGACCCAAACCCAATCATCACAATTGTGATTAATGGTAATGTCATATGATATAGTAACGACCCAATGTAATTTGGATCTGATGATGGAATTAACGGTGTAGCTCTTGCAGGAAAGATTTGATACATAAATGAAAACAAGAATATCATTAGCATTCCTATCCACCATACAGGAAAACTAGAACTAATAACTGCAAAACTTGATGTTAGTCTATCTATCATTGAACCAACTCTACTTCCTGAAAATGCTCCAAGGAAGATACCTATTACAGAAATTATGATTGTTGCAGTTGTAAACAATAGGATTGTTCGAGGAAGTTTTTCTAAAATTATTTCTTTGACATCAGATGATCCTGAGTCGCTAGTTAGAAATGTTGCACGACCAAAGTCTAAAGTAAGTATTTTGTACATTGTCAATCCTATTCTCTGTGGTGAATACCATGGTTCATCTAACCCTAGAGTTTTGACTCTTTGCTCAATTTGCATTTGAACAAACGACTCAAATTCGTCTACCGATGAAAAACTTTCTGAAATTTTAGGATTTTCAGTTATTTCAGATCTTACTTGAAACACAACTCCTTGTTTTAAGATACTGTCCATGTTTGATCCTACTAGAAGAACTGTGATGAGCAGTGTGATCATTAACACGCCAAACATTGTAATTAATCGAGTTCCGACATACCTCTTCAAAGTCAATAACCAGAAATGGTGAACTCAGTTTATAATAATTGCAGTGTGATAATTTGAAAAAAAATTCTAATTTAGTACGAGATTCTATACTTTATATGGTAAAAAATGACTCATTTGACCCCGACAGGCTCGTATTGACTAAAAATGAAATTCTTGCTTTCTGTGATAAAGTCATAGAAAAATGGAATAAAGAACCAAGTAAAAATGCCAATAATATTTTGGCAATGACTGCTGTCAAAGCAAGTATTATTTGGACTGATGAAGATTCCCTCAAAGCAATATGGGGTGAAATTATCAGTTGGGTTTTTGAATTACTTTACGAGAATGCTCTATCTCAAGGTAAAATTGATGACGTTGATTGGTCTAGCGTTATGAAAAAATTAAAGAATAAAAAATAACTATGCTGTAATTATGTTGTGAGTGCAAGTACAATACGAAAAGCCAAAAAACTAGTTGAAAGTGGAAGTGTAGTTCAAGTCGATGATGACCTTTATCAAATAAAGTCATCATCTAATCCAGAAAAATCTTACTTTGTGACCTCTGATACTTGTGAATGTCCTGGATTCAAAAATTTCTACAAATTTCATCATGGTAAGGGTCTAAAGGCAAATTGCTCTCATTTGGAAGCAATACGCATTTTCAAAGAAAAATCTTAGAATTAAAAATAAAAGTTGTTATACGCAACAAATGGCTTTTTTGAAACTTTCTGAATCCCTTTCAAAATTACATTCTTTGCATACTTGCCAACTTCTTTTTTTCAGTATTGAAAAAGATGCATCATAGCTTACTGAATACATCTTTCCTCCGCAAGAGGGGCATTGTAGCGGTATGTCTATCTTCATTGATGATGTTATTACTTTTTTAATTATAAGGCGCGCGTAGAACTGATAAATCATCCATGAAATTTAGTTTTTAGGATTTACTTGAATAATACGATTCCCATCTACTAAAAATTCTATGATTGTTCCATTGATATTTACAAAAAACGATGCTCCGCTATTTCCAACCTGCACATCCATTCCTGCGATATTTGTATTGATTGTATCGTTTTTCTCTTCTGTTATCTCATCTGATAATTGTTCAGTGCTGTTAGTTGGTGTGATTATGTCTTCTGATAATGCCTCTTCTTCAGTTTTATACCCAAATTCTTCTATGGTCTGTCTTGAAATGGTGATTTTTTCTAGATATGCTTTATTTGCTTCTTCTTGGGTTCCACCATTTTCAAGAATGTTTTTTCTGATCTGCTGTGCTTCATCAAATATGTTTTTGGTGAAATTCATTTGGTTCACAATTGTGTCTCTTACTGCCGGATCTAAATTTTTAACATAATCATCATACTTGTATCCTGAAAAAACTCCAGAACCCGGATCTAACTCTTCTATTTCCTTTAAGAGTAATTCTTCTGAAATTCTTGTTTGTTCTTCGATGTATTTTTGCTCTTCTAATATTTTTTCATATATCTTCTTTTCTGAAATAAATTCTTGTAATAATTTCTGATAATGTGAGTATAAAATAAAACCTATAGGATCTTTTTCAAAATCAGACGGGTTTGCATTAAGATATCTTATTGCTTCTGGGGTTGAAAGTTTTTCTTCAATTACTGACGTTGTAGTTAACTCTCCTCTAACCTGAAATTCTGTATTTGTAATACCTGTTTTTCCGTCAGGTGATGTTGCTTTGATACTGACGATATATGTCCCTGGCATTCTATCGTAGTGACTAAGTTGAACTCTATACTCTCCTAGGTCGTTTGTGGTTGTAAACAAAGAGTCATACTTTGTGCTAACATGAACCTGAACATCTTTTACTGGATTTGATGCATGGTCGGTAATTCTACCCGAAATTATTGGTGCGTCTCCTGGTAATATCTTTGGATTGTCTATGCTGGATTGAATTATGAGGCTCCACAATGCAGCATCAGAGGCTGGAATGAGCACGCTTAATGCAAATATTGAGAATAAACCGACAATAATGATTTTATTTTTGAGCACAATGACGATTCAAAATTCTATTGATAAAACAAAGAATAAAGAAAATCTTGCCAGTATGTAATTTTATTTGAGCCAGGTTGATTCTTTTTTTAATAAAATCGGTCGTTTTCACATGCCTTTTGGAATATGCTTAGGTGATTCTTTATTTGATCATTTTTTAGTAGGATTTGTACGAATTGTTTATGTATCATCATTTTTTGATTCAGGCATTGGTGCCTAGGTTTACTTTGACAGTATTATTTGTGCTAGGTGCATCACTAGCCATTCAATCAGCTTATGCCCAATCAGACAATGATGCAACAACAAGTGAGCAAACCACACTATCAAAAGACTTAGCAAATAATCCTGTTGCACAAGATATACTTAAAAAAATAGAACAGACTAAAAAATGGATAAAAGAACTTGAAGACAGAAAGTATGAAGATCTGAAAGCTAAAGAAGAACTTGAAGCAAAAAGAGCGCAAGCACTTGAAAAACTAAACCAAGATCTTAAAGAATGGGAGGCATTATGGGAATATTATTCTCCAAGAAACTCGTTTTCAAGATTTGTAGATACCATACAAGATACTCCTGTTAAGGAAGTCTTTTGGGATCAATTTGAATTTCATCAAATGAAAGTAGATGCAGGTAGAGAGGCACTCAAAATAGTTATTGCAAACGGCGGTTCACTAAGTGAAGCACGTCAAGCATATCATCTTGCAGCTGAGACAAAACGAATTGAGTTAATTGAAGCAAATAGCATTTTTAATGTAAATCATAACTTGGCATATTATAATCAACAAATTTTATTTAACAAAAATGGACAATTCATTGATACCCCAATTACCGGTGAACAACTCAGAGAATATTATGAAGATTACAGAACAAATCCTGCATATCTGAAAGCAAATCCAGATGATGTAATATCATGGGAAGATTTGGGAAAGACAACTCCTGATACTGAGTGTAGAAAAGGCTCTGTTGTTGTGTATAGATATCATGCAAGTGACTATGTTTGTGTTTCAATGAACACTGCAGAGATGTGGATTCGTCATGGAATGGGCGAAATTTCTGGAGGTTCAACTCAATCAAATGAAAACTTGGTGACGCCACTTACGAAATGTGATGAAGGATTTACTGTAGTATATGCATTGGAATCTGGCAAGTATTCTTGTATATTACAAGAAACAGCAGAATCATGGATAACTCAGGGAATAGCAGAAAAACATAATCCTGAATCATATATCTTAGACCAGATTAAAGACAAGGATGTATCGCTTACAATAATTGAAGTCAATCAAAAAATACAAGGGTTCTACGATGACCTTGCATTAAAGCAAGCAGAACTTAAAACACGATTTGATAAAAAATACGATGATGCTTTGTTACAATCAAAACTAGACGAAAAGAATGCCATAAAGAACCATAGTGAGCGACCAAACATGTCTAAAGAAGAACTAAGCAACAAAATCATCCAAATAAGAAAACAATATGATTCAACTAAAGATAATATCATACAAGAAAAACTAAATGCACTAAAGGAACTAGACAAAATAACCGATAAAAATCTAGAAGAGTTTGCCCAAACATACGAACTTGATCCCTATATCCAAGTGGTATGGAATTCTCAATTCTCAAAATATGAAGCAGTAAAGAAAAATTAGATTCTAAATATTATTTTAAGCAATATTAAATAAAAAATTAGAATATGTTTAAAATTCCATAACACAAAATACATTTGTGAATCTTTCCATAGTCAAAGCTACTGAAAAGGACATTCCCATTATTCTTGAATTACTTTATGAGTTAGAGAGGCCAACTCCTATTGATGATAAAGAAATCAAAGTATTCCGAAATAAAATTAAAGATTATTTTTCAGATCCTCAAAAGATAATATTGTTGGCAAAGCAAGGTTTCAAACCGGTAGGACTTGTTAGCGTTATTTTTCTAAGACGTTTAAACCGAGTAAAGCTGGAAATGTATATCCCTGAATTGATAGTTACAAAAGAGTATAGGAATACAGGTATTGGCAAAAAACTAATTGAACATTGTATCATCCTTGCAAAAAAGAAAGACTGCTATAGAATAAGACTGGAGTCTGGAAATCAAAGAAAAGACTCTCATTTATTTTACAAAAATCTTGGATTTGAGCAGTCTTCGTTATCTTTTTCTATGAATATCCGTTGAGAAGTATGTGTTTTAGCTTGCCACCAATTTTTTTTGACTAGTCCTCTAAAACATATTTTTTGGAATTTGATTTGATGTTACTTAAAATAATCGTAATAACCTCGATTCTTGCTTTGGGCATATTTTTAATCACTGAAAACAATGGCGTATATTCCAGCTCTGAAGTCATCGATTCTGTAAAAGAACATGCAAATACGCTGGAAGAAAAAACTAATGAATCCGTTGATACAGGTATTGGATTTATGAAAACAGTTGATGAAACTGGAGGTAAAATTAGCACTCAGATAAATAATGCTAAAGAATCCGCAAAAGAATCTACAAAAGAAATATCTGAAAAGATATCTGGCCTTAACCCTCTAAATAAAGATGATTCTTATAAAGATGTCACGTCAGAAGAATCTCCTGATTCATCTCCTGTCGTAAACAGTGGTTCCAATAATGGAGAAATTCAATTCAACTATGATGGTTCACCAATTTATGAAAATCTTTCACTATCTATGATTCAACAATCAAATGGTGATATTTTATTGGAATATGTGGATGCTACTGGAAATACAAAAAGTGCTAATGTGATCATTAGAACTAATGATGCCACGATTTTCTCTGGAACTTTTTTTACTTCCAATTTTAAGACTATAATTAACGATATCTCTAAATCAACATACCATGTAGATATTACAGTTGATCATAAGGACTATGGAATTGTAAGTTCCACATTTAATTCTAATGATATAGATTCTAAAGTTGATGGTGTATTTCAGTCATGATTGTATGTATTTATACAAAATCAATTAGTATCTTGTATGGATGAAACTTCTTTAGAATCAAAGACGTTTGCTGATATTTTTGAGAAAAGCATTAAACAATTTATTAATAATCGTGAATCTTTTTTACCACTTGTAATCAAAAATTTTTCTGATGGGAACAGAGAATACAATAATTACATTGAACAATTATTTCATGTGATGCGAAAATTTGAAGAAACTTTTTTTGAAAAATCAGACAAGTCATTACTAAAAATATTTGAAGATTACACAAACGAATTCTCAAAGCTGTATCTTATGCATGTTGATGCGTCAAGAAAAAACTTTGAGAAATATCTGGAAACGCGCCTTTTAATCATGTCATCTTGGAATGAACACATGAAGAAATTTACTGATAATTCTCAAAACAAACTTTAATTTTTTTATGCCTATTTTCTGTGCTAACCAGTTTTGTTGGTAGTTTTTCCAATAGTTCTAATATCCTTTGTCTGAAAAATGAACATATTATTAAAAATCTATAAATATTATGATCTTAGCCGATATGACGTGCACATTACTATTTTAGCTGTTTTGATACTGTCCATGACTGTAACTTTATCATTTACCGGTACCTCTTTTGGAGAAAAAGAAATCAAATGCATTAACTGTGTCCAAATTCCTTCATACGAAATTGATCTGTACAAAGAGATTTTTCCATTGACTGTCTGGACTGATTCACATACCTATGATCATTTTTCAACTATTACCGCAACTGGATACTTGAAACCACAAAATACAGTTGCACCAATCTTAGTTGTTGTAACTAATCCTATAGGAAACATAGTAACCATACAACAAATAACTCCTGATGCTGATGGTAATTTCTCTTTTAAACTAAACACAGAAAGTCCTCTATGGTCTAAAGATGGAGAATACATCTTAAAAGTTCAAAGCGGTGCTGAAACCCGACAATTCAAAACTAATTTTACTCTAGTTCCATCTTTAACTGGAAGCGTTAACAAATGTACTGTAGATAGTATTTCAGTTACTGCAAATAATGGCAGAATTTATTGTATTCCATATAAGATATCTGATGGTCTTGTAAGTACAACCAAAGGAAAATTAAATTCTGATACTAAAACAATGACTTTGGATATCAAAGGACAAAACATTGGTACTATCACACTTGATATTCCAAGATATATCTTGGATTCAAAATCTCCTGCCGGTGGTGATTCTTCTTTTGTTGCGATGGCTAATGGCAAAATGATAGAATATGAAGAATTAGAAAGTGATTCTGATTCTAGACAAATAAAATTGGTTCATCAAATAGGTAACAAAGTTTCATTTGAGATTGTAGGAACACATGTTATTCCTGAATTTGGCTCCATTGCTCTTCTGATTCTTGTTGCTTCAATAATGTCTATTTTGATTGTAGGCAAGTCTTTTTCAAATAGATTGGTCAAGTTCTAAAACACTGTCAAGTTCTTAAACAACGACCTTAAATCTACTATGTATACATGGATTTAGAAAAATTTCGTAACGATGTTTATGAAGTTACTGAAAAACTATCAAAAAATTTGAAAGAATCAGATCTGCCAAAACTCAATTATGTTCGTCAACAATTAATTGAAATGTATCAAAAAAACCTTGTAAAAATTAACCATTCTGTTTTAGAACTAATTTGTGCATCTACACTTATTGCACGTGGACACTCAGTCGAAGTTGAAAAACAAATCTCTGATATTTTAGTATGTGACCTTTTTGGTAAAAAAGGAGATGGTAATACAATTATTGAAATCGAAACAGGATTTACTCCTCCTGATCATGCTCTGGATACCATTGATTATTTCACCGCAAGGATAATGAGTAAAATTGCTAGATATAGTAAGCACTGTACTAAATTTTCTCTGGCAACTCCGGTGATTGGTCTAGTTCCAATACCAAAAATTTTCCTCATACCTCCAAATGCAAGAAATGAGTCTGATGTGAAAAAAGTTAAAGATCTATGTGATCGATATTACAAAAACCCTCCAATTCAATATTCTGATATTCTAAATGCACATTTGCATTCAATTTATTTAATAAATATAGACAAAGGATTTGCCAAGGAACTTGACCCTCAAGGATATGTGGATTTAACTCATAAGCTACTTCAACGAAGTGAAATAGAGTATTGACCCAAAATAGAAAAAATACAAATTCATCTTCATTTTAGTTCTAGTATGATTTGTGCCGCATGTGAAACAAGAAAGCACTATGAATGTATTGATTGTATAAATAATCATAAAACGCATCTTTGTCATTGTGACTGTCATGATGAAAATACAAAACCTCATCCTGTAGACAAGCCACATTAATCTGGCATCATTAAAAGCGACTCAATTTTTTGAGCCTAAATATTAAAATTTCATCTTATTTTAACCATTGTAGATTTTTGAAGATCTTAAAACTGATCGTAAGAAACATCAAGATTCATAAGGCAATAAAACATTCTATCGACAAATTATGGCGACATCCATGGAAAATTTTGGAACATTAGAGTATGTTTTAGACAAATATTCAAAAATTTGGAGTTGGAAGATTACCGGTCAACGAGCTGTCAGTATGATATCTAGACTCGTGCCTGAAGCATGGTATGGTGAAAATACTGATGAAGTAATAATTCCAGACAGTGTTGAAAGTGTAAAACAGATAAAATTGATTATGGATCGTTATCCTCTTGAAATCTTATCCAAATCTGCATGGCAACGAAAAATTGTAAAAACGTATACTCCAAAACCCATCCATCCTCCTGTAAAATATAATCTCAACCGTGCAAAAACAGGAGAGCAATTCCGTGGAAAACTACTGAATTTCCAAAGAGAAGGATTGGATTTCCTATTAAAATCATCAGGAAACGCATTACTTGCTGATGAGATGGGCTTGGGAAAAACTGTACAAACATTATCTTATGTTGCAACTGAAAAACAAACATTTCCAGTACTTGTTGTTGCACCATTAGTTACTTTAAACAATTGGGAAAGAGAAATTTCAAAATTTTTAAAGAAAAAAAGCAGGAATGGAAGAATTATTGAATCCGAATCTCCGACATCTACTATCATCAGAACTGGAAAATCTAAAGAACTTCCTGTGACTGATTTTTACATAATAAACTATGAATTACTTTACAAACGTCTTTCTGATTTATCAAAATTAAATATTCGAACAATTGTTTGCGATGAGGTTCATAATCTAAGATCAAAGACTACCCAAAAATACAAGGCTGTTAAAAAATTGGCAGCACTTCCTTCAGTTTCGTATAGGATTGGTTTGTCTGGCACTCCAATTTACAACAGAGGCTCTGAAATATGGCCAATTGTTGATATTTTGAGACCTGGATTACTTGGAAGTTTCAAAGAATTTTGTGAGTACTTTTGTTATGTCAATGAAAAAGGCAAAGCGATTGTACTTGAAAACAAACGAGCCTCACTTCGAAATGAATTGCAAAAACATGTCATGCTTAGGCGAAAAAAATCTGATGTTCTAAAAGAATTAAAAGATAAAGTCAGATACAAAGAAGTCATCGATGCTGATACTGACTACTATCTTGATGAACTAGGAAAAATATGGAATAAGCTTGAAGAAGAACAAAAAGATGCTGAAACAGCATTTGACAAATCAGCATCATATCAAAGAGCAATTCAAAGCGAACGACAGATTGCTGGCATTGCCAAAGTTCCACACGTGATTAATTTTGTTAAAAACATTATGGAGATAGAGGAAAGCGTAGTAGTATTTTGCCATCACAAAGTAATCCATAAATTATTGCATACTAGTCTTGAAGAATTTTCTCCAGTTACGATTATTGGTGGACAATCCGATAAGACTCGTCAAGAACAAATTGATAAATTCCAAAAAGGAGAATCAAAACTTATGATAGCTGGTATACGAGCTGGAAACGTAGGAATTAATTTGACTAGAGCTAAATATGTCATTTTTGCAGAACTGGATTGGAGTCCTGCTATACATCGGCAAGCTGAAGATAGATTGCATAGAATCGGTCAAAAAAATACTGTATTTGCATACTATCTTATTGGAAAAGGAACACTTGATGATCACGTTGCAAATATTTTAGTTGATAAAAGTTATGAGATTGATTCCATTATGGATGAAACAGCTGACACATACGAAAATAGGGATAAAGCTGAATTAATCCTAGCACAAATTCATGATAAAATAAAGTCAAACTAGACTTAATTTTTCTTTGATCTTTTCTAGTTTTAAAATTATGTCTTTCTTTCTGTTATGTTCAACTGGCTCGTTGCTAAACTCTTCAATTAATTCATTAATTAATTCAAAAATCTCCTTTTTTGAAGTATTCTCCGAGTTGTTACTTTGAAATCCAAACTCTTCTATTTTCTTAATTTCTTCTACTCCTTCTGGAAGAATTTCGTACATTTTGATTAGTCTGGATTCTTGTCTTAAAGGTGACATTAGGACTAGTTGTTTTTTTCTCAACTTTTCAATCTCTTCAATTAACTCATCTTCTGGTTTTCTTAAGAAATTTGAAATGGTTTCTATGTCAAATGACTTGATTTCTAATAATCGTAAAATTTTGACACTTGTTGGGATTTGTTCACTCCATAAAGTGTATTTTGCTAAATCTGTTATGGAAAACGTTCCATCGTTATTCAATGTTAACAGTTTTCTATCTTTTAGTGATGCTAACGAGTCTAATATCCTCCCAACCCCCAATCTCTTTAATTCTGAATTTTCAATGTCTTTTTCATTAAATGATCCGTTATTTTTAATCCCTAAGAACAGTATTTCTAAATCGATCAGACCTAATTTTGTCATTATAGTTAATTTCTCCTAGCGGTTATCACTTTTTCCTCTAGACCTCAAAAAATTGAATTTTCATACCGAAAAATCTCTGCAATATCGGGTTTGTCTCATTAATTTATCTAAAAATGAGCTTTTAGTATTGATCCAGAATATATAAAGCCGTTTATCTAAAATCTGTATGCCTCAATCAAAACCAATTATTAGTGTTGTAAACGTGGTTGCATCTGCATCTGTGGATCAAAAAATCGATCTAAATGATATTACTAAAAAATTTCCCGATACTGAATATAATCCCGATCAATTTCCTGGATTGGTCTTTAGACTACAAAATCCAAAAACTGCCACTCTTATCTTTAGAACCGGAAAGATGGTATGCACTGGTGGAAAATCTGAAGAAATGGCCATTAAGGCGGTAAATACAGTTGTTCAAAAACTTCGAAAAGGTGGAATTAAAGTAAAAAAAGATGCAGAAATTACGGTTCAAAATATTGTAGCTTCAATTAATCTAGGTGGAAAAGTGCATCTTGAAAAAGCTGCTAGAACCTTACCTAGAAGCATGTATGAACCTGAACAATTTCCAGGGTTAATTCATAGAATGTTAGACCCAAAAACTGTCATATTGATATTTTCATCTGGAAAACTTGTTTGTACTGGAGCAAAAAATGAATCTGATGTATTTCGTTCTGTTCATAACTTGCATGCTTTACTAGAAGAAAAAAATCTAATGATATATGATCAATAGCTTTTGAAAAAAAGTTAATTCCAAATTTTTTAATTTTCATATTTTCTTATTTTGTTTAGGGGATAAATCCGTCAAAAAATCGAGATTATTTGTCACCACTTGAAAAATATATGTGGACATTATCTAATTCGAGTATGGTCAAATATGAATTGCCTAGATTGCCTTATGGATATGATGAGCTTGAACCCTTCATCGATACTCAAACTATGGAAATACACCATCAAAAACACCATCAGGCATATGTTGATGGATTAAATAAAACACTAGCAAAAATTTCAGGAGAATTTCATCCTCAATACATAACATCTGTTCTCTCTGATCTAAATACAATTCCTGAATCTGTCCGCAATGATATATCTTTTTTTGGCGGTGGTTTTGAAAATCATAAATTATTTTGGGAAACAATGACTCCAAAAAACGATGGTGATCCTAGTGGAAAGTTTGGTGATTCAATTGATGTGTATTTTGATAACTTTGAAAATTTTAAAAAAATATTCTCAAACAAAGCATTGTCTATTGAGGGTAGTGGATGGTGTTGGCTTGTATTTAATCAAACTTTTAATAAAATAGAGATAGTCACTACTGCCAATCAAGATAGTCCTTGGTCAATAAGGAAAATTCCTCTTTTAGGTTTGGATATGTGGGAGCACTCTTACTATCTAAAATACAATAATCGAAAATCCGAGTATGTTTCAAATTGGTGGAATGTGGTCAACTGGGATTATGTTGAAAATCGATTTGCTGAGATAGCTGATTGAACAGTACTCTTGAAATTTCTTAACGTTTGTTTATTCTGTTTTTAAAAATTCAATAAACGTTTAATGTTATTGTAGAACCACTTATCTCTCTTCATCCGTATAGTATGATATGAGTACTTACATTGTAAAAAAATCTGGCTTGGATGAATCTAAAATAAAACAAGCATTAGATATGTTGCTGATTGATAGGAGAAATGAATTTCGTGAACTATCGGGTGTCCTCTTAAAGACTGCAAAATCTTCTGAACATGTGCCCTATTCTGAACAATTCGTCTTGAATTTCTGTTTGGATGTAAATGACGCGTTTAAGACTTGGTCTGGACAAATGCCGCTTTCCGTAAGCTCTCCTCAAAAAGCACTAACAATTCTAAGACAGCTATCCAGAGATAAAACAACGATGAATCAACTGGCTCATCTCTTGAACATATCTTATACCCTAGCTGACGAATTTCTGGAGATTTATAGACGCTTAAAGTAATTTTTTTACTAATCTCAAACTTTCATTTTTATCTTATTGCTAAATTCTGTGATTATATTTCTAGAATTTTGTATGCCAATAGTTACTCTTAAGTTTGGATTTCGGTTAATTCACTATGATGAAAGACGACTTGGCGACTTGCGAGAATTTCGATGAGCAAGTTTATGCTGTCTTTCATTTTTAACTTTATTTTTCTATGTTTTATATGTTTGATAAATTCTTAATTATTGTACTTTTATGAGAAATAATTTTTCCTGGGTTTAGAATGTTTGAAGGATCGCACATCTTTTTCAACTCTCTGAAAATTTTATAGTTTATTGATCCGTATTGCTTTCTGACATATTCTGATCTTGCCAATCCATCTCCGTGTTCTCCTGTTGTGGTTCCACCCATCTTGATTATCTTATCAAAATACTCATCTGCAATTAATTTTACATCCTTTATTTTTTTCTCGTTTAAAATTAAACGAATATGGATATTTCCATTACCTGCATGTCCATATGCAATTGATTTAGCATGAAATTTCTGATTAATTTTCTTTATTGTTAAGAATAATTCTGGAAGATGTTCTATTGGCACTGTGGCATCTTCAATTACATGCATCGTTTTATTTTTCATTGATTTTGAGCTATAATATAGGGCAGAATCTCTAAATTTCCACCATCTTTGTATCTCTGAATCATTTTTGATGGTCTTTACAATTATTCCTGTAATTATTTTTTTTAATCTTTTTTGAGTATTGGTTATTTTGCAATCATACTCTACAAAAAGCAGACAATTGATCATTTTATTAAAATTATGATTGATATTTTTCATTATTGTTTTATCTACAAATTCTAGTGCTGAAGGGGATGTTGTTACAATATGGTTACAATCTTGTGCAGCTTCAATTTCTGATTTGTATCCAATTACAAATAAAATTCTTTTTTTTGGAATGGAGATGATTTTAAGCTCAGCTGACAATATGATTCCAAGTGAGCCTTCCGAACCTGCAATGACTTTTTGTGTATCGTTAATTGATTTAATTAAATCTAATCTATATCCTGAAGAATTTTTTGTAACTTTTGGGAATTTATCTTGTTGTATTTTTTTTGCAATTTTTAGAATTTTTATACCTACTTTTTTATTCTGAGGTAATGATACTTTTTTCCCGTTACCGTCAATAAATGTGATTTTTTTAATATTGTCAATAACGCTACCATATTTCAAACTCCTACTTCCAGACGAATTGTTACCGATCATTCCTCCTGTTGAGCAATATGGTCCTACAGATGGGCTTGGTGGGAAGAATCTCTGATCTTCTTTTAAGACATTGTCTAGATGGCCCTTATTTACTCCAGAACCCACTTTGACATAATTATTTTTAATTTTGATTTCATCAAATCTTTTTAAATCTACGATGATTCCTTTGTTAAGTGAATTTCCTACTAATCCTGTCCCAGCTCCCCTTGGTGTGACTGAAGTTTTGTATTTTTTTGCAATTTTTAATACGTTAATCACATCTTGCTCATTTTTTGGGATGACAACAATCTTTGGAATTATTTGATAAGCACTTGCATCTACTGAATAATAATTCAAAATCTCTTTATCACAAAAAACATCTCCTGAAATAACCTTCTTTAATGATTTTTGCAGTTCAAAACTTTTCATGGAGTAAATCTGCTTGATTTTCTATTAAGTTTTAATGCTCTAGTAGATTCTTGCTAATGCTTGCAGATCTAACAATGATATTGCAGTGTGTCTCATATCTATAATTGATTGCATCAGGTCATTTTTTTCATTAGTATGACCTAAACCTAACGCATGACCTAACTCATGTCTGACGATTGTCTTTAACTGATTCTCGTTTAATTCGTCTACATTGAATATTTTTACAAACGCTTTTTCAATATTGCCATTTTTATCATAATACAAATTTGTATATCCATCATAGCCATTGGTGTCAATTTTATCCATTAGATAGATGATGATCACATCTTGTGAGTCTAGTTTTGATTGTACATGTAATGTGGGAATTGTAACATCGTATGATTCTGATATTTGTCTAATTCCTTCATTCCATCCTTGAAATAATTTTTTTCCAGAATTAATTACCTCTTTAGAATTTATAGTATCTTCGACAATATCTACATGTTTTTGACTGACCTTTGCGTCACGAATTATTAGTACTTGTATTTCATTATTTTTGACTTCTTTCCAAGCTGCTAGCTCATCCCATTTGTGATTGTATTCTGCCCATGATTCTATTGGAATTATAGTTACTATCATTATTATCACACTTGACAATAATAGATATTTCACATGGTATGAACATCATAGAGTATAATATTGATCGGTTCGTATTTTTAATAACATACAACAATCAAGATTCATGCCTGCGATTTTGTTATCTTATGATGTTATGATAAAAATACACATGATTATTGTTTTATTATTGTAATTTTTATAATATGGGTTGTAGAATTTTCATCAATGTATTTAATCTACTATCCGGATGTATTGTTGGCATCTTTTTCTTTTGTTTAAAAATATTGAAATTTTTTAATAAATTTTAAGAAATTATTTGAATAAGATTATTTTGTAATATTCTATATGAAAATAATTGAGAAGTGTTCACGAAGATATTGTAAATTTAGAAAAACAAATTCTCCAAACTGAAGATAAACTCTTAGATTATATTCGATCTGGTTATGTAGGCGGAATTAAAAAGTCATTACATAGTTTAGATTCTGATCTAAAATATCTTAGCATACTTGCAAATGGAGCTCCCATTGACAAAAATGAAGATCGTAAAATCATGGATTTTTTGAGAACTCACTATGAATATTTGCAAAAGTTATCAATTCCGCATAAATTATCACACGGAGGATAATATGGACGCTGCAAAACTTTTACAAATAATTATGGATTCTGACGTTAATATTCGACATAGCGTAATTACTGACATAGATGGAAACATAATTTCAGTAAATCATCGTCAAGGAGTGGTGAATTATTTATCTGAAGACGAAACAATCGCATCTTTGAAAAGAGCGGCAAGTGCATGGAAAGCACGAAAACAACTTAGCCCAAAAATTGGAAGAGGGCTTTATGCGGTTGCAGCATTTGAAAAAATTACTAGGATCACATTCCCATTAGGAAATGATTATCTAATCTTTGTAAGTATGGGTTCGGATACTACTAGAATGGATCTTCATGAAGGAGGACAAAAACAAATCATTGAACATGTTTTGAATATTCTAAGTAGAGATCCTACCAAAGCCTAAAAATTTGTATTGTTGACTATTTTCAGTAAAGCTTTTTGCTAGCTGTAAACGAAACCAGATTATTGGACTTTATGCTAGAAGAAGAATTATTGGATTTGTTGACTTTCTGTTTGCAAAATCCTGAATCTTCTGAATTAGAAGAAAAGAAAAAAAGAATTACCGAGATTGGTGGAGAACTATTTTCTGATGGTGGAATTGATGCTCTTGAAAATTTTTTCTTTGTAGTAAAAAACAGAATAATTCAAGAAATAGAAAAAGATCCATCTCCACTGCGTTCGCTGTGGAATGGACTATCTCCGGAATGGCATTACTAGTTTAACTTGTTAGTTTCTAGCCTCTACCGATTCTAAAAATAGCTGTACTGCATTTTGGGCAGGTGCCTTTTAGAGCTGGTTTGCCATTTTTCATGGTGTATGGTTTTGCGCCTTCGATGTCTCTTTTATCTCGGCACTTTACGCAATATCCTATTGTCATATCGTTAATAGGCACGTGGTTCTATTAGCGAGATCTTGTTAATTTTTTTTTACTATGAGGCAAACCTCTGATCTTAATTTCCTACGTAAATTTGATATTAGTTGTACTTGATTTTTTTCTTCGTATTTTTTATGTGTGTATTTTGTAAGTAATCATTGTTAACTGATAATCTTTAACGTTACATACTGTGCTAATGCATCATTTTTGATTACCTTTGCAATTTTTCCATCATTGTTAACTATGTTCTCTATGTCCCATACAAAAATCTCGGCTGTGTATTCTCCAGATACTTTTGGAGTCCATGATAATGCTGGACTGAATGTTTGACCTGGATTGAGTGAACCTATTACCCAATTTATTGACATGGTTATGTCATTTTGATTTTTAATCTGAACTATATATGCAAATTCTTGAGCTTTTTCTTGATTGTTTTTTATATCTACAGAAATCTGAACTTGCTGATTGACATTGATCTGATTTGATATTTGTGATCCAAATGAATTTACAAGTCTGGGGTTTGTGATATCAACTCTGTCTAATGGTTCTATTGTAAATGCCGGATTGATAAAAACTGTAAATGTTAACAATATTGAAAAAGTAATCCCTAATTGCTTTATCATAATTTTCTGGCAATTATTTTGTTAATAAAGCATTTCTACACTATTTTTGATTTGTTTGGTTTACTTTTAGTTATGTTGTGTATTTTTTATTATATGATATTTTGAGTAATTGCTTTATTTCTATGATTGGTGATTAAATCTTGATCCTATAGTAATCCCATCTTTCTGGATCAAATCTTGTAACAAACTCAGCACTCTCTTTGTCCACCCTTGATTTTATTACATCTCTTAAGGCAAAACTGGTAAGATACTTGTATTTTTTAGCATGAGCCTGCATGATGAACATGTGACGCATTTCACTTCCTCCTTTTAGTCCCCAGTATCCCATTTTTAATGCAAGAGGCTCCAAGAATATTGTATTGTTTAATCCATAATTTTCATCTCTTATCTCAGGTCTTAATCTATAATTTTCCAAAGGTCCTCCTTTTGCAAATCCTACTATTTCTCCATGACAATCATTTAATCTTAAAGTGTTGAGAATTATGTTCTGATCTTTTATTGATTCTTCAAAATTATCTTTTGCAAATTGTAATGGTTTTGGTAGTTCTAAAAATATTGAAAATAAAGTCTTCATAAACTCAGAATCTTTTCTAGTATCGATCTTTTCAATCGTTGGAACTAATTTTAAATTATCATACGTGTAGTTTGCTTGTATTGAGATCTCTTGTTGTCTGAGATTCATAAATGCTAACACTGTGTCAAAAAAATTCTTTCTCATGTTAGTTGGTAATGACTCTAAAATGAATCTGCACATCTCAGTTTCTTTATTTAATAATTCTTCAAAATAAGCTACGGAGCTTCTTACAATGAGTGATGGTCTCCATGCTAAAGCATGTGCATTCATTTTTGCCATCTCCATTGCTTTTGAAAAATTTCCTAATGAATAACCACTAATTCTATCTACTACTGAAAGATACCATCCTAGATTCATAAAATGCTCTTGTTTTGATTGATTGTCTTTTGTTAATGGTGAATTTTTAAAACATTCTTTGATCTGTCGTTCTGCATTTTCCCTAAGTGTTCCACTCCATGGATATGTTGTTCTAAGAATTAATACCTTGATTATTTCAATATCTAATTTTGCATCATCTAATAATTTTCTTAATTTTTTATCTGATGAAATAAATCTCAAAACATTTTCTTCATGTGGTTTGTCTACACTTTTTTGAGGATCAAAGTCATGAAATAAAGCTGCAGCATACAGATACTTCAAATCATCCTTGGCAAACCTTTTTGATGTGTTGTTTAGATTTGCAGATAACAGGGCAACATAAGTTACTTCTAATTCGTGATTGATATTGTGGTATCCATAATAATCGCTTCCTAATCCTTGCGTCTCAAATAACTCGATGGTATAGTCTAGCATCTCAGTATAGCAATCTTGGTCCATGCCGCTTTCTACAATCAGGCTCAAAATCTCATTACGCATGGTGTGTGAGTTGACAAGCTCTTGCAATAGATACTGATGCTGATTGTTGTTTTTAAAGAATACTCTATTTGTTAAAAATCTCTTTATGACGATTTTTAAAAAATCATTATTTTTGCGAAAGACTCAATAGAATTATCATTTTTTTGATTTTATTGTCTGTTGACTTGGATTTGCTTGAATCGCTTATGAGTATTAATGAAAAGCAGTCACTTGACTATGTCTTGCACATTGATAATATGACATATCCTTTGACTGACGTATCTATTGTGAATTCTCCTACTCCTGTTAATGCCCCTACAACTAGAGGTGGGGTTTATTTTTCAGATACATTTGCATATAAGATCAAAGGAACAGTAAACGATCTAACAATAATTCCATTATTGTCAAAAACTATGCTAGGTCCAAATACAGAATTTCGTGAAATTAAAATTACTACTCAAATCATTCACAATGGCAAAAAATTATCTCTATCATTATTTACCAATTTGACAAATAGTGTTCAAAGCTCATCTAAGATTGAATTAAATATGATTTTGGTAAAACTGGAATCATCTTAATCCCTTTTTAGATGTATGTCGTATTTTTTTCGTAATTCTTCGTTTGATAATATCTCATATGCTCTATTGATTTGAACCATCGCTTCATCTGATTTTTCTTCTTTGTTTTTGTCTGGATGTATCTTTTTTGCCATTACTCTATATTGTTTTTTTATCTCTTCAAGTGTTGCATTATGTGACACTTCTAATATTTTATAATAATCTGGCAATGATGGGTCTTGTAATAATTTCCTGAATTCTTTGTCCTCCTTTGAATTTTTTCTAGTTCCTATCTCTTCATAATCATCAGACCAGTCAGAATGATATTTCTCGTATGTTTTGTCATTCTTTGAATCAAATTCTTTGTCGTCATATGTGGTCTTCCTTCTCAAGATTATGTCTCTTGCGAGATATATGAAAAGCCCAATCACTGCTATTGCAAAGCCTGAAAATAAAATAATTTTCTGCTCATCTGTAACATCTAATTTCATTTGCAAATTTTTCTCTGTGTCCGCTGTCTGCGCAGATACGTTTTGAATCATACATATGAGAATAACACTTGATATTATGATGCTGACTTTTTTCATTTTTTATGCTAGTCTAAAGTCTTCTTTTGCAGTATTTAGAACTACGTGAGTTATGGTATTTTCTATATTTTGGATTGATGCTATTCCTTTTACAAATTCGCTTAACTCATTGCGCGATTTGAATTTTGCAATCACTAGCGTATCTGTATTTCCTGTAATGTCATATACTCCACAGACATTTTCTATCTTAGATAGCTCCGTCTCAATGTCTATAATCTTGTCTTTTTTTGCAATAATCTCAATTACTGCAGTTAATGTATAACCTAATTTTTCATGGTCTATTAATGCTGTATATCCTTTGATCACTTTTTCTCTTTCCAGTTTTTTAATTCTAGATAATATCGTAACCGTAGACATTCCAAGTTTTAACCCAAGCTGTCTTGCAGATAATCTTGCATCAACTAATAAATTTTTAAGAATTTTCTCATCGTTTTTATCTAAATTCAAGTATCTTCTATATTCTAAAAATATATTTAAATTTTAGCTAATTTATTTAATACATGTTTAATTTTCTTAATTTTTGATCCGTTTTGAGATACTCTTCAAGTTCAAACTTAAAACAAAGAGATTGTATTTTGATACATTGAAAATCAAGGAACTTGTTTTAAAAGGTCAGGCTTCTTTGAACTCTGGAAATTTTGAAGAGTCTTTGGGTTATTTTGAGCAAGCATTACTTTTGAATCAAGATGATCCTGACTTGTGGAATTTTAAGGCTGTAGCCTTACGCAGTTTAGGTCGCTACGAAGAAGCATTGGAATGCTTTAACAAATCCCTAAAACTTGATCCTAGAGATAAACACGCATCATGATTTAGTTTCTGTTTGGTTTTTATTATTTTTAAAATAATGCGATCTTCTGAACCGGGCTTATGAATAAGCAAAAATAATTAATTCCTTGTTTCCTACTAGTTATTATATCGAAGCAATAAGGAATACTATCATGGTTTTACAGTCTGTTAATGCCGATAATTGTCCCCGATGCGCAAAAAATGCATTACTAACTGACGATGTAACTGGGGAGCGATTTTGCGGAAAATGTGGCTATGTTATTTCTGAAAAATCTCAGGAATCAGGACCTGAATGGAGATCATTTACCCAAGATGAACATGGAAACAAAGCTCGAGCCGGTGCTCCTACATCTCTTACTATGCACGATATGGGATTATCTACAATCATTAATCCGATGAATAAAGATGCATCTGGCAAACCTCTAACCGCATCAATGAAAAGTACCATTGAGCGATTAAGAACATGGGATAGTCGAAGTCAAGTTCACGAATCAGTTGATAGAAATCTTAGACAAGCATTAAGCGAACTAAACAGATTAAAAGATAAACTTGCACTCTCTGATGCTGTCATTGAAAAAGCAGCTTACATTTACCGAAAAGCAATTGAGAAAAAATTAGTACGTGGAAGATCAATATCTGCAATGATTGCATCTGCACTTTATGCTGCATGCAGAGACACTGAAACACCACGAACATTAAATGATGTAGGCGAAGCTGCAAATCTGAAGAAAAAAGACATTGCACGATGTTATCGATTATTGCATCGAGAACTAGATCTAAAGATGCCAGTAGTTGACCCAATCCAATGTGTTGCAAGAATTGCAAGTAGAATTGGAATCACTGAAAAAACAAAACGTTATGCTGCTAAAGTTCTAAAAATATCTCAAGAACATGAGGAATCTGCAGGAAAAGATCCGATGGGACTTGCTGCAGCTGCCCTGTATTTGGCATGTGTCAAAAACGGTGAAGACATCACTCAACGTGATATCGCAGAAGCTGCCAGTGTGACTGAAGTTACTATCCGAAATAGATACAAAGGTCTAAAATTAGATCAAAATATGGAATTATAAAATAATTCCAACAATATTTTAATTAATTTTGCAAATCTGATGATCGTATCTAATAAACAACTTTAAATCTATAATTTTTGGCATTTTTTCTAATTGAAGATTCCAGAAATCATTCAAAATGCAAGTGAGTTTGGACTCAAAATTAACAAATTAGATGATTTGGACGAAGAGATTCTAGACGACATGCATCAATCGATAATAGAATACAAAGAAAAGAGACACTCATTGCACACAATCGATTATTTGTGGTAGATGATACTTTGAGTTTATCTGCTATTCTGTAGTTCTTGTATTTTCAATTCTAGCTCTTTTATCTTGTTTCTTAATTCTATATTTTCATCTCTTAGAACGTCTCTTTCTTTTGTGAGTATTTCATTAAGATCCATTGATTTTCTTTTTAATCATATTCAATTAAAGATTTGGCAATATCGTGGTAAGAAATTAAAAAAATAATCAGTATGATCAAAAGGGGAAATTTCTGATCATACTGATTTTGTTACATGCGGAGTCATTTTTTAGTCATTGTTTCCTGATGCTGGCATTTGTCTGTTGGGGAAACTTTCAAATTTGCAAGTTTTACAATTATTGGCAGCATTCTTGCAGGAATCGCTACTGCAATAATTCCTAAGGAAATTGCCGATTTCTTTGTTTGAAGAGATTTCATGTAACTTCAAATATCCTAAAATATTTTTGATTAAAACCTTTGATTAAATTTGGATTTAACTAATTGTATTAAATACTAATTTTGAAATTGTTCTAATTCATTCCTAAATTGAAATGTGGAATTGTAGCTAGCTTGGACTCAATCTATATTATTGATAAAGTGTTATCAAAGATGTTATGAGTAAAGAATTGGATAAAATGATGTCACAAGCTTATGAGTATTGCGAGGATGGTAATTTTTCCGAAGCTCTAAAACTATATGATTTAGCATTAAAACAAGATCCAAAAAATACCGACATCATAATTGACAAAGGTGTAACACTGCAAAATTTGGGTAGAATAAAACAGGCAATAAAATATTATGATAAGGCATTATCAATTGATCCAAAAAACATCAACGCTTTGGTAAACAAGGGATCCTCATTACATACAATTGGAAATTATTCTGATGCGATTAGATGTTATGATTCTGCTCTTAAAATCGATAAAAAATGCGCTATGGCTTTAGCATACAAAGGATTGTCGCTGGGAGAATCAGGAAATCTTTCTGATGCACTAAAGCATTTCAAGAAAGCCCTTTCTATTGATCATGATTATGATCTTGCAAATATTAGCAAAGAAATGGTACAAGAATTACTCAAATCAATCAAACAACAAAAAGCTAAAACACGGTGACATCGCCAGGTGCAGGCTCTCGTTTATTGATATTTTCATGCGATTCAAAAAATTCCTTATGCTCTACATTTTGATGTTCTCTAAGCTTCTCAATGTTTTCAAATCCCATATGGCACAAGTAACACTTTGGCTTGTGTTCATCAATTAATGGAAGTACCATAAAGTATATGGTTTGTTTGCCTACTTATTTCTTGAGACTTATAGTTAAGGAATATATCCTTTAACAATTGACTTGCTATGTGTTAGATCAACTAATATCTGAATCAAAGGCTCTAGATAAAGCAATTTCTGGCGAAGAGCTGACATATGATGATGGTATTGAATTGATGAATTATGATAATTTGCACGTATTAGGTGCCGTTGCAGATATTGCAAGAAAAAAATTGGTTGGTGATACAGTAACATTTGCAGCATCATATTACATGAATTACACAAATGTTTGCGCAGCTAGCTGTCAAATGTGTGCATTTTATAGAAAAGATGGAGCAGAAGATGCATACACACTCACCCCAGAGCAAATAGAACAACGTGTTGGAATTGCTAAATCAATGGGTGCAACTGAAGTTCATATTGTAGGTGGATTCCATCCAACACTTCCCTTAGAATATTATGAAGACATGATGAGAGCTATAAAGAAAAACCATCCTCAATTAAACATAAAAGCACTTACTGCTGCTGAAATTTTCTTTTTGTCTAAACTTACAAAAAATTCTGTTAAGGAAGTTCTCTCCCGTCTTAAATCTGCGGGTCTTGACTCTATGCCAGGAGGAGGTGCAGAATTATTCCATCCTGAAATTAGGGGAAAAATTGTTCGAGGTAAATGCACTGGACAGGAATTTTTAGACACTATAGAGCAGGCACATAATCTTGGAATCAAAAGTAATGTGACTATGCTTTACGGTCATATTGAAAAACCATCTCACATAATTGATCACCTGATAAAAATCCGTGAATTACAAAAAAAGACAAATGGGTTCATCACCTTGATTCCATTAAAATTCAGTTTGGATAACACTGAACTTGAGCAGCAGCATCTTGTTAATCATGAATGCTCTTCTGTGTATGATTTGAGAATTATTGCATTGTCTAGATTGATGCTTGCAAATGTTTTGAACAACATATCGGTATACTGGGTAGCATATGGCAAGAAACTTGCACAAGTTGCACTGTCTAATGGTGGAAATGACTTGGTAGGAACTGCGTTCTCTGAGGAAATTTACCGTGCAGCTGGAAAACCTACAACATCGTCTGTTGAAGAGTTAGCTACAACTGTAAAAGAGATTGGACGAAATCCTGCACAACGTGACAGCTTTTTTAATGTTATAAGAAAATTCTAATTTCATTATCTAAAGTGCTTTTTAATAGATTCAACTTTGTCTTCCATTTTTACTTGTTTGTCTTTTCTTGAATCGATCTTTAAAATAACCTCTACTCTATTTACTCCTAGATTGTGGACCACTTCCATGATTGTTTTACTTGCTTCGTAAATCTTATCGATATTTTCTGATTCTAAAACAGTTCCCATAGGATTAATTTCATATCTTAATTCCTTTATGTTCTGAATTGCTTCTATTCCTTTAGCGATGTAGAAACTCACGCTGGTCTCACTTGTTCCAATTGGATAAACGCTAATCTCTGCATGAATCAATGTATTATAATGATACTTTTGGAATTAAAATGTTTGAAGTTTATGATGCTGGCTTTTTTTCTTCCTTTTTGAGATTGCCTTTGTTTTTTCTTCTTGCTCCAAAACTAATTAAAATCAGCAAAAACCCAACACCTATCAAAATTCCTGCAAGTGTGGTCATGTCTTGATTTTCTTGTTGTTTTGTCAGTAAATCCACAATCTCTTCTTCACTCATCCCAGATTGTCCTACAGGCATTGTTGCGTTGAGGTTTACTACAATGATGACTCCGACTATTACCATTGCAATTCCTGCTGCGAATATTTTTTTGTCTATTAACATCTTTTCAATAAAAGTTAATTTTTATCATATATTAGGTAATTGGATAATTTGTGATTTTACCGTCTGGTTTTTTAATTAAATTAATTTGGGGACAAATATGTAGATGATGGCAATAATCTCCATTCTTCCAAAAATCATTAGAAACGAGAAAATTATTTTGGCATTAGGATCGGTATCTATGTCAATTATCCCAGTTGTTAGTCCTCCAGTTGTGATTATTCCTGTAGATTCTAAAAATGCATCTTGGAAGTTTACTTCATAAGCAGTTGTCATGTATGCTGCACTCATTGATGCAATTAATGGAAAGAGTGCAATTATGACTATTGTGGAAGTTAGCTCTTTTTTTGCCTGTGGAGTTAACTCGGAACGTAATTTTTTATTTATTAATTTTTTAATGTCTTTTAGGTGCATGAATCTAAATATTTTGATTCCACCTGCAGTTGAAAACCCACAACCTCCAATGAACATCAAGATGATCAAAATCACATGCGCTGGAACATTAAATGTGGATAAATCATCCATCTGAAATCCTGCGGTGGTACTAGCTGACACCGTATAAAATATCCCTGTCAGAGGGTCCAATCCGCTAAGTCCTATAAACAAAAGTATGGCACTGCCTAGAATTGTAAAATATACCAAAACTTCCTTTCCGAGTTTTGGTGCCAAGAATTTCTTTTTTACCAAAGCATAGTGGAAAGTAAATGGAAGTGCACCTAGTATCATGCCTCCAATCAAAGTTAATTTTTCTTGCCATATCAGATTATCCAGAATCGTCGAATTTGGAACGAATCCTCCTGTTGCTATTGTGCTCATAGCTAATGAAAAATTGTCTATGATGTTTCTTTCGCCAAACAAGTATAGTAAAATTGCAACAATGAAAATATACAGAATAAAAATTATAGTTATGGTTGCAAATAACTCTCTCATGTGCAGTGTCTTTCCAGAAATAAAACCTCGCATAGACTGTAGCTTTGATTCTGGATAAAATGCCGTAATTATCAAGTAGATAAAACTCATTCCTCCTACAAGCTGTGTGAAACTTCGATAAAATGTAAAACTCTGAGGAAGATCTTCTGGATGATCAAATAGTGATATGCCTCCAGTGGTAAATCCTGCTGCACTTGAAAAAAATGCGCTAGCAAATACCTCGTAACTTGATCCTTCGTACGGAATAATGTACAGATATGGTATAGTTCCAAATAACGTCAATACTAAAAGACTTGAGACTACAAGAATGGATGCTTGGTGAAGATTAAGACTTGCCTTTTCACCGTATGAGTTCAGAAAGAACCCTACCACCAATAACAGTACTGTTGTGAGATAAATTCCTGTAGCAGTTACAGTTTCCCCTAATATGGTTGATAATATTGCAGGTACGATAAGCAAAACGCCTGCAAACTGTAGCACAAATCCGAGATTTCCTAATACTGCCTTTACTGGCGGACTGAAAAGTCTAGGTGCAGTAGCGGTGGCATCTCTGATTACATTTGCAATGGTTCCTTGGTAGATAATCCCAATAACTTCGTTTTTCTTTGTTACGATTGGAAGTTTTCTAATGTCATGATCTCGCATTTTGTGTAATGCATCTTGAAGAGTTGATTTTTCATTAATTGTGATTAGTGGCGTTGCCATTATTTCTTTTAAAAATGTAAATTCTGCATTTACCGAAGTATCGCCTACTTTGTTAATTATGTCCTCATCAGTTACGATTCCAATTGGCCTGTTATCGTCATCAATTACAATAATGTCATCTCTTTCATGATGTTGGAGTAATCTTGCAGCTTCTCTGGTGTGAGTGTTTTGATTTAACATCAACACGTCCTTGTTCATGTAAGCGGTAACATATTTTGTTAGAACGTAGGATATTGATCGTTCCGGATTTGTTGACATCAAGCATTCTGTATTATTTGACATTAAATAATTTGGGGTCAGTAATTCTAGATCTTTGAAACTATGTGCAATTCAGATCGGGCTCTTCTAATTTACTGGTCTAAATCAAAATATGTCATTAGTTTTATGCATAAATCCATTCATTTGTCCAATCTGTAATGTTTTTTACTATTTTTCTTTTAGTGAAAGTTTGTACTCTTTGTATTCCGTTATTGACTCGTTGAGATTTTTCAGAGCTAATTCATCGTCAAAGTCTTTTTCCTTTAGATCATTAAAACAATTTAGAATGCTCTCTTTTAGAACTACAATCATTCTTTTATCGTCACAATGTATGCTGTTAGTTCTCTGTGTTAAATTTATGCTTGTTCAATTAAAAAATTAGTTATCAAAATGACAATGTGATGATAATTACTATGATGCTTCCTATGAGGCCAATTAATGCAAGTTTGCTGTTTTTTGTCCATCCTTTTTTTACTGATACAATTCCCATTTTTTTACTACAATGCAACTAAAATTAAACCTTGGTTCAAAAACAACCTTATCAATTGGCGTTCTCTTTATGAAGACTCTATTACTATTCTATTAATCGTACTTTTGATGATGGTTTTAGTGTCTCCCCAAATGAATATGGGGGCTTTGGAATTACTGGTAAGACTGAGACGTTCTCTCCTATCATTTTTTGAATATCCTTGTCGTAAACTGATAATGTTTTACAACTTGGGCAAAACCACCCCCTGCCTTTTATGAAACTGCAGCACTCGATGATTATTTTAAAGCCGCAAGCAGGACACTTGCCTGGTTCCTTATCGATATACTTTACATACTCAAAGACTATGCGCTCTACGCTCATAATACTAGATCAAAGCCACTGATTTTTTAAATTATGTGTTGATTGACTTGACTTGCAAGTGGTATTCTTGATATCTTTGCTCTTCATAATTGAGAAAGGGTTTATCAGGCGTCAATACGTTATTTAAATGACTTTTCTATGATGGCACTGTACAAGAAGGAGACGCTTGAGGATCCAGAATCTGAAAATAAGACATATTCAAATTACACACTAAAGCGTGAAACTGAGTTTTGTTGTGACCTTTTCAAAACTTTTTGTAAAAAATTTACAGTTTGGAATTATGAACAAGGAAAATTTACAATAGTAAATAAAATTACATATGAAGGACATTCAGTACAATCAATTGATTTTTGTCCATTTTGCGGTGAAAAAATAGAATATGCTGATGAAAATTCTAAAATAAAGAAAAAGAAAACAAAATCATTTTAAAATAAATTAATCTTCTTTTTTATGACTATTATTGTCCTATTTGGAATCTATTGGAAATTGTTATTTTGGTTTATCAATTTGTTGCGTTCTACATTTCCCCATTTTATTTTGCCCCACATTCTTTCATGAAAATAATATATCACTATCGCTAAAACATTAAACGTTATTGTAATTAATGATGTTTCATAGATGTTATGCGACGTTGCCCATAATAATGTAAACAATAATACCGTGTTGAGCCTCTATAGACAGCAGTTTTTGTCAGAGTTCTTTTTTTACTGTCCATTGATTTTGTTTTGTATGATAATCAGGTTAATGTTGTATTCTGTTGTGTACATTTTTTAAGAATGAATCATGGGGTGGTATGAAAACACACTTGGTCTTTTTTAATGGTTTTATGCCGCTTTAATTTGGAACCCTGAGACTATCTCTTTTTGAATTAAGATTATCTGCCACATCCGTTTTGAGTTTTTCAAAGAATTTCTCAATCATTTTTAATCCTGCTACCATTCTTGGGGCGTTGGTTTTTGCAAACTCTAACTTTTCAGTATGTGTTTTTGGTTTCTGTTTTTGATAATTTTCATAGACTTTTACCCCGTCATAATCTACATATGCTATCCTTGCGCTATAGTCAGTTCTTTCCAATACGAGGCTATCTCCACCAACAATTGCTGTGTGATATGGGTGAACAATCAATGCTTCCGATAGTTTTTGTGATGTATTGATCTTCATTGCTTGCAATTCTGGCGCATAGTGATTAAAATCTGCCAAAAGATAAAACGTCGCTTCAGGTTTTGTAACCTTTACTCCCTCAATCTTTGATAATTCATTGTACACATACTCTCCCATAATTTTGTGAATGTTTCTTGTAATTTCAAAATACTCGTTTATCTCGTCGCTAATTTCAAAACCTTTAACAGCTGCATGTTGAATTGGAGTTGATACTGCAGTATACTCTGTAGCAAGTATTTTTTTAAACTGTATTTTAAGATCTAAAGCGTGTTGTGGAAATACTACGTAACCTAGTCTGTATCCTCCAGCTGCATGTGATTTTGATAATCCGTTTGTAACAAATGTGCCTTCGGGATAAATTTTTCCCATACTGACAAATTTTGAAAAGTCATAAGTTGTCTGTGCATAAATTTCATCAGAGATAACTGCTATTGATTGCTCTCTGCATACATCTGCAATCTCTTCTAGCTCTAATCTGTTGTAAAGCAACCCTGTTGGATTGTTTGGATTGTTTAGTATCAGAACTTTTTGTCTATCGTGCAATCTTAGCGCAAGTTTTCTAAGATCACTTGGTGAAATTTTTTGATTTGCTTGCGTTGGAAGCATGTGGAAATTTTTCTTTAATAATCTAATCTGAGGTAAATATCCAAGCCAAGCTGGTGTTGGTAAAATTACAGTTCCATGTAAAACTTCAAGTAAATTAAATATCAGCTCCTTTGTTCCTGGTCCTACATAGATCCTCTTTGGATCAACGTCCATTGAAAAATAATGCTTGTTGTATTTTGCAATTGCTTCTCTTAACTCGGGAATTCCTTGAACTGCAGCGTATGCTCCTTTATCTGCATTTTTTATCAACGCATCTTGCATGATTTTTGGTACTGGAAATGGTGATTGGCCAAACGCAAATCCATAAAATCCAAAACTACATTCTGAATGAGGGCAGTCTGAATGAAATTCTTGCAAAAATGTGTTTAATTTTAGATTTTCTGGTAATTCAATATCTTCAACTTGCTGGTCTACAACAAATCTCATGATTACTGTATTTTTTACTCAAATATTAGTGTCATTGACATTTTCATTAAATTTCTGGTAATTTTTTATAATATTCATATGAATAATTGATTTTTTGTTATGTGGAATGTTTTCTGAAATTATGTGCAATAAATTTTGTTTACAATAAATTAACATGAAAACTTCATTTATAATTAATTTAAAAATTTGAATTATTTTTTATCTGTCTATAATTAATTTAAAAAATAATTTTTAATTGAATATAATTCACAATAAATCAATTTAAATTATTTGTTACACTTAAAGAACATAAATTTTCTAATTATTTTATGGCAACAAGTAGAAAAAAGAAAACATCAAGCAAAGTAAAAACTGCTAAACCTGCATGGAAACGTGCTGCAAAAAGAACTGTCAAAACTACTAAAAATAAACCAAAACCACGCAAAACTGTTGCAGCTAAAAAAGGTAAATCTGTTACAAAAAAAGCCTATGGTAGAGCTGCAAGACGAACAGTTACTCTAAGTGGAAAAGGTCCTAGAAAACAATCTCCAAAACCAAAAAAAGGTAAATCTGTTACAAAAAAAGCCTACAGTAGAGCTGCAAGACGAACCATTGGTAAAAGAAGAGTTTAATTTTCTAAATTTTTTATATTTTTTATATCTGTCAATTGTTTGTAATTTACTTTTAAACTAAAATCAAAAAATTAATTATTTTTTTATAGATCAAATTTTTATTTTTAGTGAATTTTATAAGTTATTTTAGCTTAGAATTATACATATTTGGGATAGAAAAGTAAGTAGTTAGTAATTTTTGTATGGCAATAAAAAGAAAAATCAGAAAAGCTGCTAAAACAGCAAAACGAAATGTTCGAAAAGCAACAAAAACAGCAAAGAGAACAACAAGAACAGCTAAACGAAATGTTCGAAAAGCAACAAAATAGTGTAATTATTACTAAATTGTATTAATCTATACTGTTGTCCTCATTGGATAAATCATGATTGAATAGTTAGTTCTTTCTTTGTAGCCAAAAGAACTTACAAATTATTCAATCATTATTTTTTTATCCTGTAATATCTTTAATTATTTTTTACTACTGCATTTTTTATAATTCATATTGCAATTAATTAAGTTCTAAAATCCTTCTGGAGGCGCAGTCAATTTTTCTCAACACCAAACATTACAGTACGCACGAAAAGAGTTTAGATTCTATTTTTTGTTATTCTCTACTTGATTTTTCTTTTCTTTGTTACTATTTTGTTTCCTTTTTGATATTTTTCTATTAGTTCTATAACCTTCTCATTACAACTTGCCCATAATTTTAGAGATTGATAATATGGTGAATCTCCCTTACCTGATGTTATCTTGCTTGTTGCTTCATTGGTCATCACTAAGAACCATTTTGCAAGCATGATGGGTCTTATTTTTACATCATTGAACTTATCTAAGCATTTATCACATATTTCAAGATGCATGTCTTCAGACTGTCTTAGTTTTCTATCATCATGTTCACAATGATAAATTGAGTTTTCCATTAATCTCTATTGGTGTATTGTTTTAAAATTATTTAAAATTGTCACACCCTAACTTTTCATTGTGATTGTCATTTAAGACTAGTTGGATCAGTGATGACTCTCTTATCATGCAGGTATTTCATTAATCATTTCACGAGTTAACTTGAGTTCAGTTTTGAGCATCGCTTCTCTGTCGTATAGCTCATCAGCTAATCTCAATTGCGTTCTGAGCAATTTGTTTAATGTTTCATTTCTAACTTGAGATGCTGCAATTTTTTTACTTCGAAGACTGACCAGCTTTTGCATTGAATACACTATTGGGCTTTTGATGTTAATTTTGTAGGTTGGGGATTTTCCAACATTTCCAGAGTTTATGATCATTTCATTATCTGATAATTTCTTAATTTCATTAAATGCAGTTGTACGGCTCATTCCTATTCCTTCAACTAATTCAGGTACAGTAAACTCGTTTTTTGGAAATGTCATGAAAAAATTAATCATCTTCATACGTGGGGAATCCCCATAAAGTGCAATTACTCCAGATTCTGCTTGGGTCATAGTATACCAAGTATAATCAATATACTTAAAGATTAATCCCAAATAGTATCATTTGAGTACTATTGGTAAAAAGCACACAAACTGATAAAGAGATACAAGATTCGATATTATTTTACTTGTGGCAAGAGGGTGCGTGGGGAGAGCGTTATACTAACTATGAAAAAATGAAAAGGCGAATAGGGATGGTAGTAAAAAATAATGGAAAAAATACTGACAAACAATTAGCAAAATTAGTTAATGATCGAATGGTTTTAAAATTAAAGCAAGGACGTACATATTCATTGAATCATCTTTATAGACAAACTATTGAGCAGAGACTAATTGATGCTGACTTTACAATCTAAAAATCTCTCCATTTCATATCCTCAGAATATGGAAAATCTTCTTTTGAGTTATGCATTTTTTTTAGTTCTAAAAATTCAGTAAATATGTCATTTGACATGTTTGAAAATCCTTTCACACTGCATATCTTTACAGGAATTGATGTCTTTGATTTTGCTCTGAGTTGAGCTTTACTTGGAACACTGTTTCCTGATTTAACTTCTATCCACAAAAAATCATCTTCTTGAGGATCCTCTAGAAATCTTGTTTGGTTGGATGCAACTTTACAGACAAGAAAATCATAATTAAAGTATGGTGTAAAAATACTGCCATGAGGTTTACAAATATGCTTTATCTCTAATTGAAATTCTTCTGGTATTGAGATTAGAATTCTCTTAATATCTAGTTTGAATTCTATTTTTTCATAATTTTTACCTCTGAAAATTTGTTCAGATGATGCATATGCCCAATTTCTTTTAGTAAGCCATTCTTTTGCAAAACATTCACCCACCATTCCTATTAATCTATTTGACATATCCATGAGATAATTTACAAAATATAGTAGTTAATCACACGTTGATGCAAAATGAACAACAGAATTTAGAATCTAATTAAGCCTATTGTGCTTATTGTTAGATGGGAAATCAAACATTCATCTAGTTTTATAATTTTTTTAAAAAATAAAAAATGGGTTAATTTTTCTTTGATGAAATAATTAACTATGTGGATTCTTTCCAGATGGTCTGCCTGTTTTACTTGCACCGCCAGCTTTACCACTACCGCCACCTCTTCCGCCTTTTCCTATGTCATTTCACCTCCTCAGTCATTATCCCACTCTACATCTTCTACGTAATCTGAAAACTGCCCAGTCTCCTCATTGAATACATTTCCGTCAGTTGTGATCATTTCTGATTATCACCTATTGTTTTCATCACTCTGGCTTTGAAGTCTGGTGTGGTATTGCTTTCTATGATTCTTTTTGCAGCCTCAGTCGTCATTTTTGATTTTGCCATATGTTAATTATCTTAAAAATACTATATTTGCACAGATGAACCCATTTAATGGTCATATGACCAAAATGAGAATAAGGTGATAAGATTGGTTAGAAAAAAACATGATTTACTGAGAACTGGATTGTCTTCAGAATTATTTTTTTTGGCAATGCTAAAGCCAGATACTGGCTCTGATCTAGGAAGACGTTTACAAGGCCGAAAAACACCCTCAATGTCAAAAATTTACCGCAATCTAAATGATTTAGAATTTTCTAAATATCTCAAGAAAATTGATAATGTCTACCATGTAAATCCAAAAAAATTATTTTTAGAAATAGAGAATCAGTTAAAATCAAAAAACCAATATTTTGACGATGTTGAAAAAAAATTGATTATTAAAGTATTATCTGGAAACTTTTTTTTGGGTATTTTTAGTATTAGGACAATTGAAGAATTAAAAAGACAACCAAAAGGTGATCATAAAATCGATGCACTAACTATATTTTTCAATTATATTGGACATTTTTCTAGTATTGTGTTGTTTCAATGTTTACATGATCCTAAAATAAAAAAATCAAATCAAATATTAAAAAAAATGTCTCCAAATGAAGTTGATGAAATGTTTAATGAACTTGATACTTTTGAACAAGAATTTAGTGTCAAAGGAAAAAAACTTATTGATTCTGAAATTTCTAAAATGCCAAAACAATTCATTCTTTCTATGGAACAATCTACCCCCGCTTTTTTTGAAATAATTGATAACATGAAATACAGTATTGGAAAACTTTCGTCAATGGTTCCATTCTATATGATGAAAGAGTCGACATTGAAAAAACTAAGCTCACTATGGGATCAGAGTAAGGGATTTGAATTAGGAGTTAAGATGGCCTTAAAACCTCAACGTTAATTGAATTTTTGAAAAAATGTCAAATTATTTTATTTCAAGCAATGATAGGTCTATAGAGATTTGGGGTACTGCTCTTCTTCCATTTGAGCCTACTGGATGGCTAAAAGACCTTAGAACAGAAATTCAAAATAAAATAAAACAACTAAAACCTACAAATTTTCTTTATTCCAAATTAACCTCTTCAAAAAGAGACAAGGTAGATCTTGATAATGTTTTGTTTTACAATGTTGCATATTCTACATTTTCTAATTTATCGCTTGATTCTATTATAATGGAGCGAAGTTATCAAAAACCAAAACCTACACCTGATGGAAAAAATTATGATTATTATCTATATTATACAGTTGAAAAAGTAGAATCAGAACATAAACGGAAAAAAGTTCTAGGTACTTTTTCTAATTTACCTATAGATAATTTTGACTCACAAACTAAGGTTGATAGAATTTGGTATTCTATTAAAAAAGGTAGCATTACTCATTTTAAAAAAAATCATACTACAGAATTTGGCGTAAACATCTCGATCACCTCATCTAATCTTCGATTAGTATCTGAAGTTGGAATGAAAAGAATTATCGATGCATCTATTGCCTCTTTTCAATCTCATCTTGGAGATGAACCTGAGATGTTTAAGAGATTAGCTCAAAACTTATCAATAAATCAAAACGATGCAAAATATCTACTCTGTGATGAATCTCACGCTGTATTAGGAAGCAGTAGTTTACTTACATCCCATCGTGATGGAATTAAATGGAATCCAAATGATGATTTGGCAGTTTTTATCTCACTTGCTCTAAATTCAAATCAAAAATCTCTTGATGTATCTGGGGAAATATTTTCTGTATCTTAAGGAATTCTATAGGTATCATTTGCAATTTTATCTAATTTTTCGCTAATCTTTTTCATAGTCTCATGTAATGATTTTACTTCTTCAAGAAGTAACTTTAGTGTATCATTAACCAGATCTATGTGTGTTATTTCTTCTGAACCCATGAATTATGTTATGGTGTATCTATAAAAAAAGGCTTTATTTTATAATAAAAGTATTATTTTCTTAAATTCTAGTTCTACATTATCTCCTTTGATTATTTATGGTTGAAGAAATTTTAAGTTATGATGAAATGTGTGCTAGAGAAAAAACTAGTCTTCAAAAAGGCATTAATTTTAACTTGGGTGAAAGACACTCTATTGTTTTAATGTCTAGAATACCTGGTGCAAAATATGAAGATGAATTTCTAGAAAACAACACAGTTTTGATTTATGAAGGTCATAATGCTTACCAGAAAGAAGGAGTTGATACTACAACTATAGATCAACCAGAAAGAGTTGCAGGAAAACTTACTCAGAATGGAAAATTTCATGAGGCTGCAACTCAGTTCAAAAATGGTGATAGAACTGCAGAGCGTGTTAAAGTATATGAAAATCTAGGTGGTGCAACTTGGATTTATCATGGAGATTTCTTTCTAACTGATTCATGGATTCACCATAATGGCACAAGAAAAGTATTCAAATTCAAATTAACTGCTCATGACGGAAGTCAATTTACTGTAAAAGATACTGATACCATACAACGAAGAAAAGTTATTCCAAGTAATATAATGACTAAAGTATTGGAACTACATGGCCGTAGCTGTCATGAGTGTCATAGCACAGATAATCTGACGTTTATTCATACTGGAACTGATTTGATAACTAGTGATAATGTTCACATTGTTTGTGATAAACACTATATGTAAAATCTTTGAACTTGTCTTCTATTTAAAACGAAAATAATTTGGAAATCCTTTTGTACATCGTATTAAAGTATTAATTTATGGGTATAGGAAATTTTTTTCGTAATCTCAATCGTAATTCTAAACTGATTCAAGTTGATTGTTCTGATGGAAATCCACGTTTTATTGAGAAAAACCCTACAGAATTTTTAAAATCATTTGAAAATGAATGGCATACTGATTTTAGTTCATCAGCTAATATTCTATCTCAAAGTGGAAGCATTGGACTTAGAATCAATAGAACGCCAAAGAATATTATGGGTGATTTAGATCCAATAAATCAAACAATTAGATTGGAATTAATTATGATTCATAGATTAATGACATTTAATCCATGTAGTAAAGAAAATGAGATATCTGTTAATCGTAAAATAAGTGAAATAATTGAAGCAGGTAGAAAAATGCGTGAATTTAGTTTATTGGTGAAAGATATCAAATCTAACGAAATTGAATTTTCACAATTAAAATCTATTACTAAAACTAATAATACAAAAGATACTCTTGCATTAAATGCATTTGATGAATTTGAAAAATCTCAAAAAGAAAGAGAATTACGTTTATTATCTTTAATTCAAGAATTTAATCACATTATATCTAAGTTAAAAATTACCAATGATGTGTTGCTTGAAAATAAAATTAACAAAAAACCTACTTATGAATTAAACTGGGAACAAAAATATCATGAAACAATTTTATCTGAAGTACAATCCGAAAAAGATTGGGAGCATGACAAAAACAAATTTTGTGTTGAAAATAAAAGTTTTGATGAATACAAATCTATATACTCTGATGTTTTAGACACGTATTTTTAATGATCAATATATCGTCAAATATTTCTAATTTTTTTAAAATTAAAAATTCGTTTCAAAAAAATAACTAAAATAAAATGTGATTAAAAATTCAATATGCTATTTTATAATTTAATATTTGATCTTAACCAATCTGTTTGTTTTTTTGATTAAAACGAAGAAATTCAATAACTCTATAAACAATTACTCAATACCCAAAACATGGTAAAATCTGAAATTGGTGGACGTCCAGTAGATATTACAAGAGAAGATGGTAAGATCAAGATAGTTTTCCATCCTATGGCAAAAGGTGCCACTCATCCCGATGCAAACGTCTTTTCAATAAAATTATCAAAAGTGGACATTGAAATCCTCAAAAAAGCATTGGGATAGACATACTTCCTTTTGGTAATTTTATACTTCCACTAGACTTTTAACATACTTCCATGTTGATTAGGCATGTCTCGAGCTCGAGTTGATGAACAATTTGTGGGTAGTGAAACATATGGTTTTGATGCAATTAGGGGTATCCAGGCTGGAAATGAATTCTATGTTGCAATGTGTCCACTCAAAATTATCCCAAAATTGTTTATCTTCAACGATTATGACATTCCCCCCGAACTTCGAGCACAAAGAACCCTTAGTTCCACTAGAATTCCTGCAATCAAAAATTACATTTTGAATAATCCTGATAGCTATATCTTTTCTTCACTTACTGCATCTGTTGATGGAGTGATGAAATTTACTCCAGCTGCATCACTTGGTCAAGATGGAAAACTTGGACGTCTTTACATCAACATGGATTCAAGGCTTTTGATAAATGATGGGCAACATAGAAGAAAAGCCGTAGAAGAGGCACTAAAAGAAAGACCCGAATTAGGTCACGAGATGATATCTGTGGTATTTTTCAAAGATGATGGATTAAAACGAAGCCAACAAATGTTTTCAGATTTAAATAAAAATGCAGTAAAACCAACCAAATCACTTAACATATTATATGATCATCGAGATGTCTATTCAAAATTTATTGTTGACTTAGTAAATAAAATTGAAATATTTGTAAATCGAGTTGATCTAGAAAGAACTAGCATCTCAAATCGTTCAACTAAAGTCTTTACATTAAATGGAATCTCTGATGCTACAATGCGATTACTTGGAACATCTAAGGGAAGAAAACTTTCATCAGAAGAAAAAGAAATGATTAGTAGTTTTTGGGAAACGGTTTCTAAAAATATTCCAGAGTGGCAATTACTAATACAAGATAAAGTTTCATCATTTGAGTTACGTAAAGATTTTGTACATACTAACACTAATGTTCTTAATTCCTTAGGTATTGTAGGATATATTATGATGCGAGAATTTCCAAGTACTTGGAAAGAAAAATTACGTGGCCTAAAAAATATTGATTGGTCTAGAAATAACCCTGAATGGCAAGGTCGATTAATTGTTAATAAACAAATGATCAAAAATGCACGAGGAATTGAACTTGCCGCAAATACAATTATGCAAAAATGTGGTGTCAAATTACCTGAAGATAGGCTAAAACATGAGGCTAAAATTTGAGTGAATCTATATTTGATAAAAGAAGTCTAGCAAATATTTATGAAGAAATAAGAAAAGTCTATCTTAGTGATAATAGACCTTGGATAATTGGATTCAGTGGTGGTAAAGATTCTACATGTCTAATTCAACTTGTATGGAATGCATTATCTGAATTACCAAAAGAAAAATTACAAAAAAAGATCTATGTCATCTCTTCTGATACTCTAGTTGAAACTCCAAAGATTGCAGAGCGAATCACTACTACTTTAGACAATATTGAGCAAGCAGCAAAAAATACCAACCTTTTGATATCTACTAATTTACTGAGACCAAAGATTACTGATACTTTTTGGGTTAGAATGCTTGGCTTGGGGTATCCTGCACCAACTACTATGTTTAGGTGGTGTACTGATATGTTGAAGATTAACAATGCTGATAGATTCATTCAAGAAAAGGTCTCAGAGTATGGTGAGGCAATAGTCCTGTTAGGAATGAGAAAAAGTGAGAGTTCTACAAGACAACAATCAATGAATCTGTATAAGATTGACAATAGTCTACTTTCAAGACACTCAAAATATGCTCAAACCTATGTGTATACTCCATTAGAAGACTTTACTGCTGAAGATGTCTGGAACTATCTTTTACAAAACAAAAATCCATGGGGTGAGCAAAATAGAGACTTATTAGCATTATACCAAGATGCAAACGCAAGCGAATGTCCTCTAGTTGTAGATACTAGCACTCCTTCATGTGGTGGTGGAAGATTTGGATGCTGGACATGCACAGTTGTAGATAAACAAAAACACTTGGGAAATTTTATTGAACATGGAGAGGAATGGATGGAAACTCTTGTAGAACTACGTCAAATCCTAAAAGATACTCAAGAACAATCAGAATGGGCAAAAGTCCGAGAAAAGAAGAGAAGACATGGTAGAGTAGAACTAAAAACATATGGTTCAAAATGTCCAAAATGTGAAACACTAAATGAACCATCAGCAGAATATTGTAAAAATTCTGGATGTGGAGAACCACTGATCAATTATACACCTGGACCATATACGATGGAATTTAGAAAACAATATTTAGAAAAACTTCTTTTGGGACAACTAAAAATTCAAAAAGAAGGACCAAATCCAAATCAAAAATTAATCTTAGATGAAGAGATACATGAAATTCAAAGAATTTGGAGAATGGAACAAGGTGATTGGCAAAATAGTGCTTATCAAATTTATAAAAAAGTTACTGGAAAAACTCTAGAATCAGTTAAAGAAGACATGGGAGGATTTAATAAAATGGAAGAAGAATTGTTGCAACAAGTATGTACTAAACATAATGTACCTGCAAAATTAGTTAGCATACTGCTTAATTTAGAATTTGAACATCAAGGTGCAACAAGACACTCTAAAATTTATGGAAAAATTAAATCTGAATTAACAAAAGAATGGCGTGATGATATGACTGAAATCATGAAAGAACTAACTGATGATAGAGACAAAAGGAATACTGTGAAATCAAATGCTTTTGACAAAAGTCACACTGAATGATCTTGGCGTCTATCGAGGACGCAATGAGTTTGATTTTAAAACAACACCTGAATGTCCTGTCATTTTATGTGGGGGAACAAATGGTGCAGGAAAAACGACTCTCTTTGAATCCATCATGCTATGTTTGTATGGTCAGAACTCTTTTGAGCAAAAAATCACTCTCAAACAATACCATGCATCAATTTTGAGGTCCATTCATCGATATTTAGGCACAAAA